>JBOHDW010000228.1:0-1751 GCA_050700795.1 Nocardioidaceae bacterium
CGGGCGGGCCGCCCACCGGCGGGTTTGTGGGGTCTGGTGCTTCAGGAGGCGTTGGCGCAGACCACGAAGAGCAGCACCGACGAGCCGTGCTTGCTGTGGCCGGCCCTGGTGGCGACGACCGTCCAGCCGGTGGCGGTCGGGTAGCTGGCCGACACCGAGGCGTTGGTCGGGTTGTAGCCACCCGCGACCGGAACCAGGCCGCTCGGGCAGTCCAGCGTGTTCGACTTGGCCGCCGACGAGGTCAGCCCGAAGCTCTGGCTGACCTGCTGGTAGCCCGAGACACCGGCCGCCCCGGTGGCGCCGGTGGCACCCGCGGCACCCGCGGCACCCGCGTCGCCCGGGTCGCCCTTCGGACCCTGAGCACCGGCCGGGCCCTGGGCACCGGTCGGACCTTGCTCGCCCGAGGCGCCCGCAGCGTCGGCCACCCGGCCGTTGACTCTCGCCTGCAGCCCCTTGCTCAGCTTGGCCCACGTGATGCTGTTGGTCCGGAGCTCGGACGCGCCGACGGCGTTCTTCGCGATCTGCGGCTTCTTCACCGCGTTGGCCGCGATGTCCCGGGTGTGGATCTTGCCGCCGGCGACGGCGCCACCGACGCCGGCCAAGGACACGAGTGCGGTCGTTGCGACGAGTACGGCGGCGACCCTCGACTTGAGGATGTTGGTTGTCATGATGCTCTTCCCTCCCGCGGGGCTCGCGCCCCATCGAGCCAGGCCGGTCCGCAACCCCCATCGCAAGGCCGGCGTTGATGTCCGTCGTCCCCGCGGCGCGAGGGCGACATGGACAACGGTAGAAATCCGGCAGTTCGCGCGAAGAGGGAAAAGGGTCTAAGTCAGCCGAAGTTGGACTAATCCGGGCCGATCGGGCAGTTCCTGTCATCCGTCGGGACGCGCACCCGTCCGGATGGACTACCACGCGGTCGCCTAACGGCCGAGTGCCGCCAGCACCGCGTCGTACGACGCCCGCCCGAACGCCACGATCCGTGCGTCGCTGACCGCGGTCGAGGTGGTCCGGATCGTGTCCACCGCGGCGACGGCCGCGTCCTCGAGCGGCCAGCCATAGGCCCCCGCCGAGACCAGCGGGAACGAGATCGACGAGACCGAGAGGGTGTCGGCCACCGAGAGGGCGTTCGCGTAGCACGAGACGAGCTGCTCTCGAGTGCCGGCTCCGTGGACCGGACCCACCAGGTGGATCACCCAGCGCGCGGGCAATGCGAACCCGCGGGTCCAGCCGGCCTGGCCCGTGGCGAGCCCGTCGGGGAAGCGAGAGACGCACTCGGCGAGCAGCGCCGGCCCCGCCGCGGCGTGGATCGCGCCGTCGACCCCACCGCCGCCACGCATTCGGGAGCTGGCCGCGTTCACGATCGCGTCGACGTCCTGGCGGGTGATGTCGCCCTGCAGCACACGGGGCTCGACCACCGCGATCAGAGACCCGAGCGGCCGAAGTCGTCCTCGAGGCGCACGATGTCGTCCTCCCCGGTGTAGTCGCCGCGCTGCACCTCGACGATCACCAGCTCCTCGGCGCCTTCGTTGGCCAACCGGTGCTTCGCACCGAGGGGTACGTCGACGCACTCACCTGGCCCCGCAACGGAGGGCGCGTCGTCGATCAGACAGGTGGCGGTTCCGCTGACCACGACCCAGTGCTCGGAACGATGGGCATGGGTCTGGTAGGACAGCCTCCGACCCGGCGCGACGTGGATCCGCTTGACCTTGTAGCCGTCACCTTGGTCGATGACATGCCATGACCCCCAGGGC
>JBOHDW010000229.1:0-5786 GCA_050700795.1 Nocardioidaceae bacterium
GCCGCTCTCAAAGAAGGCCGAGACCCCCGGCAGATCCGCAGGCTGCTCAACATCGCGGACGATGACACCACCGCGGAGTCCCTGGCCGAGCTGTGCCTGCGGTACGGCGTGTCCGCGCTGATCCTGGGCAGCGACGACGAGAGCCGGATCCGCCGCTTCGGCGAGGAGATCGCTCCCGAGGTCCGCCGGATCGTGGGCGAGGAGCGAAGTGGTACGACGAGCCCCAGCCCGGACGACGGGCGCCCCTTGTCCGAGGCGATGCCCTGGGACGAGTCGGCCCGCCCGACCGCGGGAGTCGAGGATGCCGCGGCGGTGTACCCGGCGAACGGTCGGGCAGTTGCGCAGCACCTCGTCGACGTCCACGACTCGTTGCGCGCCGAGCTCGAGCAGCTCCGCGACCTCGTGGAGCAGGTCCGCAACGGGCTGGCTCCGGGCACGGCTCGCTCGCTTCTCAACGAGCTCACCTTGAAGCAGAACAACTGGACCCTCGGTGCCTACTGCCAGTCGTACTGTCGCGTTGTGACCGGGCATCACTCGCTGGAGGACCACCAGATCTTCCCCCACCTTCGCGCCACGGCAGATGGGCTGGCTCCGGTGATCGACCGGCTGCAGGAGGAGCACGTGGTCATTCACGGGGTGATCGACGCCGTGGACCGCGCTCTGGTCGGGCTCGCCGCGAACGACCGGGACCTCACCCCGCTCGAGCGGGCGGTCGACCTCTTGACCGACACGCTGCTGTCCCACCTGGCCTACGAGGAGCGGGAGCTGGCCGACCCGCTGGCGCGGCACGGCTTCTACGAAGGGCAGCTGTGACTCATGAGCTCGACCATCGACTTCATCGCCGGCGCTCCGGTAGGGGGCGAGCCCGAACCGGTCTGGATCCACGGCGCGCGGACCGACCCACCGTTCCAGGTGCACCGCCACGACGAACACACCTACCTGCTGAGGCAGAGCAAGCTGGTGAGCTACGAGGCACCGTTCCTCTTCCTGCTGTTCGGCAACGACCGGGCACTGCTGCTCGACACCGGCGCCGTCGCCGATCCCGAGAAGGCGCCTCTGCGGGAGACCGTCGACGGGCTCGTCTCGGAGTGGCTGGCGCACCACCCGCGGGATCGCTATGAGCTCGTGGTGGCGCATACGCACGGGCACGGTGACCATGTCGCCGGCGACGCGCAGTTCGGCGAACGTTCCGACACCGTGGTCGTGGCGCGCGACGTGGCGGCGGTGCGCGCCTTCTTCGGGTTCGCCGACTGGCCAGAGGGGGTGGTGCGGTTCGACCTCGGCGGCCGGCTCCTCGACGTGACAGGCATCCCCGGCCACCACGCCGCCTCCGTTGCCGTCTACGACCCGTGGACCGGTCTGTTGCTGACCGGAGACACGGTGTGCCGGGGCCGTCTCTACGTGCAGGACGAGCCGGCATTCGCGGCGAGCCTCGACCGCCTCGTCGGCTTCGCCGCGGACCGCAGGGTGACCGCGGTGCTCGGCTCCCACATCGAGATGACCCAGACCCCGGGCCGCGACTATCCGCTCGGGTGCCGGTTCCAACCCGACGAGCCGCCGCTGCGGATGGAGCCCACCGTGCTGGGGCGCGCCCGTGACGGGGCCCGGGCCGCCACTCGGCCGGGGCCGCACGTCCACGACGAGTTCATCATCTGGAACGGGGCTCAGCTCCGGCTCATCGTCACCCATCTCCCGCGGCTGCTCTGGTCACGGTTGCGTCGCGGCTGAGCGGTCCGCTCGGACCGTGCCTCAGGCCGGTGGCAGCTTCGCGAGCAGCCCGCGGCCCTGTTCGGCGTACTTGTGCTCGACGAGCACCTCATAGCGGGTGGCCACGACCTGGCTGATCGAGGTGAAGTCACGTTGGCCGCGGGTCGCCGCGTAGCCGACGAGCGCCCAGATGAGCCCGAACAGCGCCCCGAAGATCGCGGTCGCGGCGATGACGCCGAACGCGTTGTCGTTGCCGAAGAGCGAGAGCACCAGTCCCACGAAGATGCCCATCCAGACGCCGGAGAGGAGCCCTCCGACTGCCACCCGCTGCGTGGTCAGCCGGCCGGTGACACGCTCGACCTGCTTGAGGTCGGTCCCCACGATCATGCAGTTCTGCACGGGGAACTGCTCGTCCGAGAGGAAGTCGACGGCGCGCTGGGCCTGCTCGTAGCGGTCGTAGACCCCCAACGACATGGGGTATTCGAGGGAGAGACCGGACCGGAGGATTCGCATGTTCGCTGACTGACCGCTCATGGCCCAAGTCTCCCACGCTTGGGCCAGCCGGAAGTGGGTACCCGACCCGGGGCGGATCGAGTAGCGTGACCGCCAGCCGACCTCGGGAGGACAGTTGCTGCTGGCCGCGACAACGTCAATGCGGTTGCCCGCCAACTGGGTCGACTACGTCCTGGTGGCGCTCTACTTCGTCTTCGTCCTGGGCATCGGGCTGATGGCGCGACGTTCGGTATCCAGCAGCCTCGACTTCTTCCTGTCCGGGCGCTCCCTGCCCGCCTGGGTGACCGGTTTGGCGTTCATCAGCGCGAACCTCGGCGCCGTCGAGATCATGGGTATGTCGGCGAACGGCGCCGAGATCGGCATGCCGACGTTCCACTACTACTGGATCGGCGCGATCCCGGCGATGCTGTGCCTCGCCGTGGTGATGATGCCGTTCTACTACGGCTCGAAGGTGCGTTCGGTCCCGGAGTTCATGCTGCGCCGGTTCGGTCCGACCGCACACCTGGTGACCTCGATCAGCTTCGCCATCGCGCAGGTCCTGATCGCGGGAGTGAACCTCTACCTCCTGGCCACGATCGTGAACAGTCTCCTCGGCTGGCCGATCATCGTGTCGACGATCGTCGCGGCCCTGGTGGTGCTCTCCTACATCAGCTTGGGCGGCCTGTCGGCCGCGATCTACAACGAGGTGCTGCAGTTCTTCGTGATCGTCGCCGCGCTGACCCCACTCACCTGGATCGCCCTGGTCAAGGCCGGCGGGTGGGGCGGTCTGAAGGACAAGATGACCTCCGCCGGGACCTCCTCCCAGCTGTCGTCGTGGCCGGGGGACGCCCTGACCGGCTTCGGCTCGTCGTTCTGGTCGGTCGTGGGCATCGTGTTCGGCCTCGGGTTCGTGCTCTCCTTCGGCTACTGGACGACGAACTTCGTCGAGGTTCAGCGCGCGATGGCCAGCAAGGACATGAACTCCGCTCGACGGGCGCCCATCATCGGCTCGTTCCCGAAGATGTTCATCCCGTTCATCATCATCGTGCCGGGGATGCTCGCCGCCGTACTCGTTCCGGAGCTGGCGAAGTACAAGGCCGCCGGGGGGAAGGGCGGCGGCATCACCTACAACGACGCGCTGCTGCTGCTGATGCGTGACCTGCTGCCCAACGGCCTGCTCGGTGTGGCGATCGCGGGGCTCATCGCGGCCTTCATGGCCGGCATGGCGGCCAACATCTCGGCGTTCAACACGGTGTTCAGCTACGACATCTGGCAGACCTACGTCGAGAAGGACAAACCGGACGGCTACTACACGCGGGTCGGCCGGACCATGACGGTGGTGGCCACGGCGATCGCGGTGTTCACGTCGCTGCTCGCGGGCCAGTTCAGCAACATGATGAACTATCTGCAGACCCTGTTCGGCTTCTTCAACGCGCCCCTGTTCGCCACCTTCATCCTGGGCATGTTCTGGAAGCGGATGTCGGCCGCGGCCGGCTGGATCGGCCTGGTGTGCGGCACCCTGTCGGCAGTGCTGGTCGCGGTCCTGAGTCAGGACGCGCTCGGCCCCATGAGCGTCGGGGCGCTCAACCTGAGCGGCCAGGGCGCGAGCTTCGTGGCGGCCGGGACCGCGTTCGTGGTCGACATCGTGGTGAGCGTCATCGTCACCACGCAGACCCGGCCCAGGCCCGAGCCGGAGCTGCGCGGACTGGTCTACTCGCTCACCCCCAAGGCCGACCTCGCCGATGACCACGAGCCGCACTGGTGGCTGTCCCCGACGAAGCTGGCCGGCGTCTCATTGGTGCTCGTCATCGTCTTGAACGTGTTGTTCCGCTGAGGAGGCGCACATGTCCACGCAGAACCAGACCACCAGCCGGCACAAGGCGGGCCTCTTCGACATCCGGAACATCATCGGGCTGCTGCTGTTCCTCTACGGACTGGTCCTGTTCATCATGGGGCTGGTCAACAACGACGCACAGCGGGCCAAGGCGGCCGGGATCAACGCCAACCTCTGGGTCGGGATCGTGCTCCTGGTGGTCGGTGCCTTCTTCATCGGCTGGGCCTACCTGCGGCCCATCGTCGTACCCGACGAGGTCGCTCCGCCGGACCGGGACGCCCCGCCGCCGGCAGCCTGAGCCGACAATCCGTTGGGCCGGCTCGGGCCGGTGCGATATCCTGAGTACATGCGGTGGAGCCTCCTGCTTCGACGGCCGCGTTGACAGCACCTAGTCGACGCGGCCACCCCTCGTGCTCGAGGGGTTTTTTTGTGCCCGCCCACCAGCACCCCGAGGATGACTCCGATGAGTGAACAGCCCGAGACCAGCGCGTACGACGTGAGCGCGACCCAGCGCAAGTGGCGGGCCGTCTGGGACGAGCTGGACCCGTTCCGGGTCGGCAACGGCTCCGACCCCCGTGAGAAGCGCTACGCGCTGACGATGTTCCCGTACCCGAGCGGCGATCTGCACATGGGCCACGCCGAGGTGATGGCGTTGCACGACGTGATCGCGCGCTACTGGTGGCAGCGCGGCTACGAGGTGCTGAACCCGATGGGCTGGGACTCGTTCGGGCTGCCCGCGGAGAACGCCGCCATCCAGAACAACGAGCACCCCGCGACGTACACCTCGGCCAACATCGCGACCCAGTACGAGTCGTTCCGGCACTACGGCGTCAGCTTCGACTGGTCGCGCCGGTTCAACACCTCGGACCCTGAGTACTACCGGTGGACACAGTGGCTGTTCCTGAAGTTCCGCGAGCGGGGGCTGGCCTACCGCAAGTCGAGCCCGGTGAACTGGTGCCCGAACGACCAGACCGTGCTGGCCAACGAGCAGGTCGTCGACGGCAGGTGCGAGCGCTGCGGCGCCGAGGTCACCAAGCGTGAGCTGACCCAGTGGTTCTTCAGGGTCACCGAGTACGCCCAGCGACTGCTGGACGATATGGACCAGCTGGAGGGTCGGTGGCCGGAGCGGGTGCTGACCGCGCAGCGCAACTGGATCGGTCGCTCCGAAGGCGCCCAAGTGACGTTCGCGGTCGAGGGCCATGACCCGATCACGGTCTACACGACGCGGCCGGACACGGTCTTCGGGGCCACCTTCATGGTGGTCGCCGCCGACGCGGCCCTGGCCGGGGAGCTGTGCGCCCCCGAGCAGCGCCCGGAGTACGACGCGTACGTCGAGCAGGTGCGCAAGGCCAGCGACATCGACCGGCTGTCGACCGAGCGCCCGAAGACCGGCGTCTTCTTGGGGGTCCACGCGACCAACCCGGCGACCGGTGCACGGATCCCGGTCTGGGCCGCCGACTACGTCCTGGCCGACTACGGGACCGGCGCGATCATGGCCGTCCCCGGGCAGGACCAGCGCGACTGGGAGTTCGCCGAGAAGTTCGACCTGCCGATCGTCCGGACCGTTCGGGTCCCGGACGGGTGGGAAGGGGAGGCGTACGTCGGTGACGGCGCCGCGGTCAACTCCACGAATGACGAGGTGAGCCTGGACGGCATGGGCGTCGCGGACGCGAAGCGGACGATCATCGAGTGGCTGGAGGCCAACCAGCTGGGTCGCGGCACCGTCAACTACCGACTGCGCGACTGGCTGCTG
>JBOHDW010000230.1:0-3170 GCA_050700795.1 Nocardioidaceae bacterium
GATCAGGTCTTCCTTGATCGGCTCGGAGTAGATCTCCTGCAGCCGCCGGGTCGCCGGTGCGGACCCGGACAGCTCGGCGACCTCTCGAAGCAGGTCGGTCGGGTCGTCGTACCGGGTCCAGAGGCCCTCCAGATCGAGCACCCCGAGGCCGCCGTACCGCCCGAATGCGACGGCGGTCTGCGGCGAGATCACCGAGTCCATGGGGGCGGCCAGGATCGGCAGCTCGAACCGGTAGGCGTCGATCTGCCACGCGACCGAGACCTCCTCCGGGTCGCGGGTGCGGCGGGACGGGACGATCGCCACGTCGTCGAAGGAGTACGCGCGCCGGCCCCGCTTGGCCCGGCCGATCTCGATCTCGGTCACGGGCACCAGTCTGGCAGGCCGCCCACCCGGGTTCCGACGGTGTTCGGCCGTTTCCGTGCGGTTGGGGACCAATCCGCAACAGATCCGGGACCGGGCAGGTCAGTGGGCGGTGTAGTTGGGCGCCTCGGCGGTCATCTGTACGTCGTGCGGGTGACTCTCCTTCAACGACGCCGCGGTGATCCGGATGAACCGCCCCCGCTCCTGCAGCTCCGGCACGGTGCGCGCCCCTACGTAGAACATCGCCTGGCGCAGCCCGCCGACTAGCTGGTGGGCCACCGCCGCGAGGGGGCCGCGGTAGGCGACCCTGCCTTCGATGCCCTCCGGCACCAGCTTGTCGTCGCTGTCGACCTCGGCCTGGTAGTAGCGGTCCTTGGAGTACGACGGCTTGCCCCGGCTGCTCATCGCGCCGAGGGAACCCATCCCCCGATAGGACTTGTACTGCTTGCCGTTGACGAAGATCAGTTCACCCGGCGACTCCTCGCAGCCCGCGAGCAGGGACCCGACCATCACGGTCTCGGCGCCCGCGACGATCGCCTTCGCGATGTCACCGGAGTACTGCAGCCCACCGTCGGCGATCACGGGTACGCCGGCCTCGTGACAGGCCAGCCATGCGTCGTACACGGCGGTCACCTGGGGGGCACCGACGCCGGTCACCACGCGCGTCGTACAGATCGAGCCGGGGCCGACACCCACCTTCACCGCGTCCGCGCCTGCGTCGACGAAGGCCTGCGCACCAGCTCGGGTGGCCACGTTCCCGCCGATCACCTGCACATGCCGGGTCGCGGGATCGGCCTTGAGACGGCCGACCATGTCGAGCAGCAGCCGGACGTGTCCGTGGGCGGTGTCGGCGACGAGTACGTCGACCCCTGCCTCGACCAACGTCGTCGCGCGCTGCCAGGCGTCACCGAAGTAGCCGATGGCCGCCCCGACCATCAACCGGCCGTGCGCGTCCTTGGAGGCGCGGGGGAACTGCTCGGACTTCACGAAGTCCTTCACCGTGATCAGCCCGGCAAGGCGGCCGCGATCGTCGACGAGGGGAAGCCGCTCCCGCTTGTGCTGACGCAGCAGCCGAGTGGCGTCCTCGTGGGCGATCCCGATGGGCGCGGTGACCAACGGCATCGGCGTCATCACCTCGTCGACCTTGGTGGCCGCCCACTCGGAGACCGGGACGAACCGTAGGTCGCGGTTGGTGATGATGCCGAGCAGCCGCTCGTCGCTGTCGACGACGGGAAGCCCGGAGATGCGGTACTGCCCGCAGATCTCGTCGAGCTGGGCCAGCGTGGCGTCGGGACCGATCGTGACCGGGTTGGGAATCAGCCCCGTCTGGGTCCGCTTCACGAGGTCGACCTGGTACGCCTGGTCGTCGATCGACAGGTTGCGGTGCAGCACGCCCAGACCGCCCTGCCGGGCCATCGCGATCGCCATCCGCGACTCGGTGACGGTGTCCATCGCACTCGACACCAACGGGACCCGCAGCTCGATCTCGCGGGTGAGCCGGGTGGTGGTGTCGATCTCGGCGGGTACGACGTCGGTCTCACCGGGGAGCAGCAGCACATCGTCGTAGGTCAGGCCGAGCGCCGCGAACTTGTCAGGTACGCCGTCGATGGGATCCATGAGGCCCTTCCGATGGGCTGGGGCGGGTCCTCAGTCTATGCGGGGAGGTCAGCCGAGGTAGCGAGGGTGGATGGCGCGTTCGGCGTACCCGCCGACACCGTCGGACTCGACCCACCAGGCCCGCGCATCCCGCCGGATCGTGACCGCCTCGGCCAGCTCGGTGCCGATGTAGTGCAGCCCGACCCCGCCCTCGCTGGCGTACCCGGCGGGCAGGGTGCCTCTGGCGATCATCTCCCGGTACGCCGCGCGGCGCGGCTGGTCGACGAAGTCGTCGTGGACTCCGTTGCTGTAGGGCAGGTAGCCGAGGCCGTCGGTGCACGGGTCGAGCCCGTCGCGGAAGGAGTCGGTGGGGCCGCCCAGGTGCCAGCACAGGCTGCCGGCGCTCGGCCCCGCGAGCACCACACCGGCCTCCCATGCCTCGCGGAACGCCTCGTCGAGACCGTGCGCGCGCCACACCGCCAGTAGGTTGACCACGCTGCCGCCTTCGACGAGGACGACGTCCTGGTCGAGCAGGTGCTTGCGGGGGTCGGCCACGCTCGGCTGGGTGAACAGGCTCAGCACGCTGAACTCGATCTCCGGGCGGCGCCGGGCGAACTCACGCTCCTGGGTCTCGATGGCGATGCGCGCGTCCCCGACCGCAGTGGGCACGTAGCACACCTTCGGAGCGCTCGAACCCGAGAGGGAAAGAGCGTGGTCGACAAGGTGGACGTTCCCCAGGTCGTCCGACGGCATCGGCATGATTCCGGAGAACCCGAAGATCTGCCTCGGGCGCATCCACCAATCTTGACATGTCCGACAAGCCTTCCGACACGGTTTTGACCACTCATCACCGGTTTTGCCCGAAAAATCGAACGCCGCCCGGACCTCGTCCGGGCGGCGTTACGCGTCGAGCGCTCGGTGTGGTGCCTAGCCGTGGCTGTGCCCGTGGCCGTGGCCGGCCGCCTCCGGCTCGTCCTCGCGCTTGTCGACCACCAGCGTCTCGGTGGTGAGCAGCATGGCCGCGATCGACGCGGCGTTGACCAGGGCGGAACGGGTCACCTTCACGGGGTCGAGGACGCCCTGCGCGACCAGGTCGCCGTACTCCCCGGTGGCGGCGTTGAACCCGTCACCGACCTTGCCCTCACGCACCCGGGACACCACGACGTAGCCGTTCTCGCCGCCGTTCTCGGCGATCCAGCGCAGCGGCTCGTCGA
>JBOHDW010000231.1:0-4351 GCA_050700795.1 Nocardioidaceae bacterium
GGTCGAGGGGCGGCTCCCCCGGGCCGCGGGCGCGGTCGGTTAGCGTAGCGCCCATGTTCGCCGGACTCGGCCGCGTCGTCGCCCGCCACCCCTGGTTCGTGATCCTGGCGTGGGTCGTGGTCTCCGTCATCGTCATCGCCACCGCTCCGAAGCTGACCTCGACCGCCAACGAGGCCGACTTCCTGCCCGGTCACTACGAGTCGATCCGGGCGCTCAAGCTGCAGACGACGGCGTTCCCGGACCGCACCGACATCGGGGCGATCGTGGTGTTCGACCGCAAGGACGGCGGCCCGCTCACGGCTGCGGACTCCGCACGGGTCGAAGCGATCACCTCCACACTCACCAGCAAGAGCTACCCGAGCTTCTCGACGGTCACCGCCTCACCGCCTTCCCAGAACAAGCTCGTGCAGACCGCCATCGTCAGCATGAAGGCCGACAAGCAGGCCTACGACCCCGCCGCGATGGACAGCGTCAAGGCACTGCGCGCGGACCTCAAGCCACTCGTCGCCGGCGGCGACCTGGGCGTGGGAGTCACCGGCGCGGCCGCGCAGGCCCTCGACTCACAGGACGCCTCCGCCAACGCCGAGGCGATCGTCGGGATCGCGACGGTCCTGCTGATCCTGATCCTCCTGTCGCTGATCTTCCGCAGCGTGATCATCGCCGTGTTGCCGATCATCACCATCGGGCTCGTCTCCCAGGTCGCCACCGGGTTCATCGCGATGGCGAACAAGGCGTTCGACCTCAAGGCGGACAGCTCCATCACGGTCATCCTGATCGTGGTCCTGTTCGGCATCGGCACCGACTACATCCTCTTCTTCCTGTTCAGGTATCGGGAGCGGCTGCGCAACGGTGAGGACAGCAAGGCATCGGTGGCTCATGCCGTCGAACGAGCCGGCGAAGCGATCGCGTCCGCAGGCGGTGCCGTGATCGTGGCGTTCATGGCGCTGCTGCTCTCGTCCCTGAGCATCTTCCGGTCGATCGGCCCGGCGCTCGCCATCGCGGTGGCCGTGACCGTGCTCGCTGCCCTGACACTCGTGCCGGCGATCGTCTCGCTGCTGGGCACCCGAGTGTTCTGGCCGTCCAAGGCGTGGCAGTCCGAGCCGCGGGCCGCGCGATTCGGAGCGATCGGCGCCGCCCTTGGGGCGCGACCGGCACGGTTCGCGGTGGTGTCGGGGCTCGTGCTCGCCGTACTCGCGGTCTTCTCGCTCGGCTTCAAGCCGACCTTCGACCTCTCTTCGACCGGGGCGCCGAAGACGGCAGAGTCATCGGTGGCGCTGACCACGCTGCAGAAGGGCCTTCCGGCGGGCGCCACGGACCCGACCACGGTCTACCTGCACGACACCTCGGGAGGCCGGCTCGATCAGGGTGCCCTGTCGGCGTTCGGAGCCACCCTGCAGAAGGCCCAAGGTGTCGCTCAGGTGTCGCCACCGACCCTGTCGCAGGACAAGGCGACCGCGGTCTTCAGCATCGTGTTGAACGCCGACCCGGCCGCCGACGCCTCCCTCGCCGACGTCAAGGGGCCGATCCGCTCTGCGGCCCATGCCGCCGCTCCCGCAGGGACCGAGGCACTGGTCGGGGGCACGACGTCGGTGTACGTCGACCTGCAGCAGGCGATGAACCGGGACTACAAGGTGGTCTTCACGGTCGCGGCACTGCTGATCATGGTGATCCTGGGGTTGCTCCTCCGCAGCCTCGTGGCGCCGTGGTACCTCATGGTGTCGGTCGGTCTGGGATTCGGGGCCACGCTGGGAGCCGCCACGTTGGTGTTCCAGGATGCTCTCGGCCGCAGCGGCCTGATCTTCCTGCTGCCGATCTACATCTACCTCTTCGTGGTCGCGCTGGGCACCGACTACAACATCTTGATGGTGGCGCGACTGCGGGAGGAGGCGCGCGCGGGCAAGGACGCGCGCGGTGCCGCCGCGATGGCGGTCCAGCACGCCGGCCCGACAGTGGCCTCGGCGGGGCTCATCCTGGCCGGCACCTTCGGCTCGCTCATGTTGGGCGGCAACGCCTTACTGACCTCGATGGGCTTCGCGATCTCCTTCGGCATCTTCGTCGCGGCGTTCGTGATGGCGATGTTCTTCACCCCGTCGCTCACCGCCCTCATCGGGCACGCGGCCTGGTGGCCGGGCCATGGCGACGAGACCCGGGAGGAGGACACCGCGGCATTTGTGGATTCCCCAGACCTTGGTCGGCCCAACCAATAGGCTGAGCCACCTTCTGGAGGGGGACCATGAGAACTCACCGCGTCACCGTTGCATTCGTCGCAGCCGCTCTCGCTTTCGCGGGAGCCGAAACGGCGACCACCGCGACCGCGACCACGTCCCAGACGTGGCTGCAGCGGGTCAACCAGGTACGCGCCGCGTCAGGGTTGTCGTCGGTCACCGAGGACACCAGTCTCGACCTAGGGATCGCGCACCACCTCACCTACCTGCGGCTCAACCCCACGCAGGGCAAGGGCTTCCGCACCGGGCAGTACCAGAGCGCACACACGGAGAACCCGGCCGCCCGGGGGTACACGACTGACGGGGCAGCCGCAGCCGACCACAGCGACATCGCCTTCGCGAAGTACTCCGACATCGGCGCGATCGACGGTTGGCTCGAGGCGCCGTTCCACACTGTGAGCATCCTCAACCCCGCGCTCACCGAAGTTGCGTTCGGACGGGACGCGACCACCGGCGATGCCCTCTTGGACACCGGCGACACGAGCGGAACCCCCGCGGTCGATCCGATCTTCTACCCCGGTGACAGCGGAACCACCGACCTCACCCGGTTCGGAGGCGAGAACCCGGACCCCACGGAGACCTGCCGAGGCCTTACCCAGGACTCCAGCTATGGCGCCGGTACACCGGCCCGGGGGCTTTCTGGCCTGCCGCTGCTGGCCATCCTTCCCGGCTCCGCCCTGTCCGGGCTGGACGTCAGCGCGACACTGACCGGACCCGATGGCACGGTGTCCGGTACGGCGGCCGGCTCGGCGGCGAGCGCCTCGGACGCCTCGGAGGGGTTGTGCGTCGTGGACAGCAACGACTTCACCACCAGCGACACCGTGTATGGGCCGACCGGACAGCAGATCCTCGACAGCGGAGTGGTGATGCTGATTCCCAAGGCGCCTCTGGTGCCCGGCAGCTACACCGCGAGTCTGACCGTACAGGGGGGCACGCCGTACTCCTGGACGTTCACCAGTGCCCCCAAGGCGACCTCGCCGCTCCTCGGCTACAGCGCCCTGTGCAGCTACACCAACCCCGCGTATGCGTCTGGCGAGGCACGGATCCAGGTCACCAACCCTGCAGACACGACCCAAGCCGCGACGTACGCCGTTCAGGTCGGCAGCATCAGCAAGACGGTGAGCAACGTCGCCGACGGAAGGGCAGCCGAGTCGGCGCTGTTCACCCACCTTCGGGCCGCACACACCTACACCGTCACCGCCACAGGGGGCGACGGGACATCTCAAAGCAGGCCGCTGACCGTGCCGTCGTGTTCGCCGTGGAGCGCATTCCGCATCGGGACCCGAATGGTCTACCACGCGAAGACGCACTCGGTGAGCATGGACCTGGTCAACGTTCGCAACCTCGCGGGTGTCCGAGTCACTATCAGCCGGACCCATCTGTCGACGCTCAAGTACGCCGTGGCCGGCAAGAAGTCGCGAACGGCCTCTTTCCGGATCAACAGGCATGGCCGCACGACCATGGTCGTCAAGGTGGACACCCATAAGGTCCTCTCGACGTATTTGGTGCTGCCCTAGTCTGGTTTGGGTGACCGTCAACAACAGAGACCTGATCCACCTTCGACGCTGCGTTGAGCTGGCCAGGGAGGCACTCGAGAACGGCGACGAGCCGTTCGGGTCCGTGTTGGTGGACGCCGATGGACAGGTCCTCTTGGAGGAGCGCAACCGGGTCAAGGACGGCGACCAGACGCGTCACCCGGAGTTCGAGATCGCCCGTTGGTCCGCGACGAACCTCACGCCCCCGGAACGGGCCGAGGCCACCGTCTATACCTCCGGGGAGCACTGTCCGATGTGCGCGGCGGCCCACGGCTGGATGGGGCTGGGCCGAATCGTCTATGCGGTATCGGCAGCCCAGCTCGCCGGATGGCGGGCCGGTTGGGGGATGGCGCCCTCGGCCGTCGTACCCCTTCCGATCACGGAGGTCGCTCCCGGCATCAGCACGGACGGTCCCGCCGCGGAGCTTGAGGAGGAGATGAAGGCGCTACACCGGCGACTCGCAGACCGGTGACCTCGAACCGACCGACCGACCGACCCACCCACCCCGCCCGGCCCGGCCCGGCCCGGCACGGCCCGGCCCAGGGCCCCTCGAATTGGTGCGGATTGGTCCCCAACCGCACGAAAAACGGC
>JBOHDW010000232.1:0-1970 GCA_050700795.1 Nocardioidaceae bacterium
CATGTGCGCCATCTCGTGCAGCACGGTGTTCGTCCGCTGCTCGTAGAACCAGCGTGCCTGCTGGTCGCGGGGGAGGTACTCGTCGCGCAGGGTCACACAGCCCGCGTTCTCCATGGCGCCGTTGTTGAACTCAGGCACGTAGAGCTGGTCGTACTTGTGGAACGGGTAGGGGAAGTCGAACGTCTTCTCGAAGAACGCGAAACCCTGCTTGGTGACCTCGACGAGCTCTCGTACGTCGAAGTGCGGCACCATCGACTGTCGGCAGTAGTGCCCCAGTGGGATGGTGCCGTGCTGACCCTCGTAGACGTCGAGGATCTGGTGGTACTCGCCCGCCACGACAGCGGTGATGTAGGTCGACATCCGCTCCGTGGTGGGGAACTCCCAGCGGGCGACCCCGTCGCGGACCGGGACCGGTTGCGGGGTGGGGGAGTTCGAGACCACCTTCCAGTGGTCGGGTGCGGTGACCCGGAAGTCGAAGACCGACTTGAGGTTGGGCTGCTCGAAGGTGGTGAACACCCGTCGCGCATCGGGCACCTCGAACTGCGAGTAGAGGTAGAGCCGTCCGTCCGCCGGGTCGACGAAGCGGTGCAACCCCTCGCCGGTGCGGCTGTAGGCGCAGTCCGCGACCACCCGCAACTCGTTGTCCGCGGCCAGCCCGGGCAGCGCGATCCGGTTGTCGGCGTACGCCGTGTCGGGGTCGAGTGCCCGGCCGTTCAGGGTGATCTCCCGGACGCGGGCACCGACCAGGTCTGCGAAGGTGTCGGCCCCGGGGTCGGTGCACGCGAACCGCAGCACTGTCGTCGAGCCGAAGGTGGCCTCGTTGGTGGTGTCGGCGAGATCGAGCTGGACGGTGTAGGACGTCACGTCGAGGAGAGCGGCGCGAGCACGCGCTTCCTCCCTCGAAAGATTCGTGCCAGGCATGCAGGCATCCTTCCATCCGGCCGGGGAATAGCCCAATCGGACGTTGCGGTTGTACAAGTGTTTTCCGCTTCCCGGAGAGGACGCAACACCATGCCCGTTCAGATCACCGAGCCCCTCGAGCACGGCGAGACCGATCAACGACGTACCCACGTCGACTTCTGGTTCGACCCCCTCTGTCCCTGGGCGTGGCTCACCTCGAGATGGATCCTCGAGGTCGAGCGGGTTCGCCCGATCACCGCGGCGTTCCACGTGATGTGCCTGGCCTACCTCAACCAGGACAAGGACATCTCCGACGACTACCGAGAGCGGCTGGAGCGCGGATGGGGGCCGGTGCGCGTGGTCGCCGCGGCCACCCACCTCGAGGGTGAGCGCGTCGTGCTGCCGCTCTACACGGCGCTGGGCGAACGGATCCATCGCCAGCACCGCGAGATCGACCGTGGGCTGATCGAGCAGGCGCTCGCCGAGGTCGGGCTGCCCCCCTCCCTGGCCGACGCGATGCAGGACCCGTCGTACGACGAGGAGATCAAGAAGTCGCACCACGCCGGTATGGACCAGGTCGGGATGGACGTCGGGACGCCGGTCATCAGCACCAGCGGGGTCGCCTTCTTCGGCCCGGTGGTGACGCCGGCCCCGACGGGAGAGGCCGCCGGTCGCCTGTGGGACGGCGTGATGCTGGTCGCGAGCACGCCCGGCTTCTACGAGCTGAAACGGACCCGCGACGCCGCCCCCGACCTCACCTGACGGGGTGGGCGTGGTCGGGCTCCCTAGGATTCACCCCATGACCCACGTCCTGTCCGCCGTCGCCTGGCCGTACGCCAACGGCCCGCGCCACATCGGCCATGTGGCCGGTTTCGGGGTGCCCTCCGACGTCTTCAGCCGCTATATGCGGATGGCCGGGCACGACGTACTCATGGTCTCGGGAACCGACGAGCACGGGACCCCGATCCTCGTCGCGGCCGACCAGGCCGGGGTGAGCCCCCGCGACCTCGCCGACAAGAACAACGCGGTGATCGTGCAGGACCTGGTCGACATCGGCCTGTCCTACGACC
>JBOHDW010000233.1:0-4340 GCA_050700795.1 Nocardioidaceae bacterium
CGGTACTACGGCGCTCGACCAGCTCGCCGGGGCGGACCTCGTGGTCGAGGCGATCGCCGAGGAGCTGAAGGCCAAGACCGCGCTGTTCGAGAACCTCGACGAGCTCTGCAAGCCCGGCGCGATCCTCGCCACGAGCACGTCCTCGCTGCCGGTGATCGCGCTGGCAACCGCCACCAAGCGCCCGCAGGACGTCCTCGGCCTGCACTTCTTCAACCCGGCGCAGGTCATGGAGCTCGTCGAGGTGGTCAGCACCGTCCGTACGTCGGAGGAGGTCGCCGAGACGGCGCGGGCGCTGTGCGGCGTACTCGGGAAGGTGGCGGTCAGCTGCGGCGACCGGTCCGGCTTCATCGTGAACGCGCTGCTGTTCCCCTACCTCAACGACGCCGTCAAGATGCTCGAGGCGCACTATGCGACCGCGGACGACATCGACACCGCGATGAAGTACGGCTGCGCCCTCCCGATGGGTCCCTTCGAGCTGCTCGACGTGGTCGGGAACGACGTGGCGCTTGCGATCCAGCGGGAGCTGTACCTGGAGTTCCGGGAGCCGGGGTTCGCTCCGGCGCCGCTGCTGGAGCACCTGGTCACGGCGGGCTACCTGGGCCTGAAGACGCGGCGCGGGTTCCGCGACCACACCCACTGACCAGTCCTCCTCGCCTGCTAAATCACATGCGGTTTGGTCCCTAATCGCAACGATTCGAGGCTGGGGCGTGCAGTTCATGACCATTCGGCGACCCATCCACCAGCTCGAGTCGTCGTACCGGCAACTCGACCACGCCGGTCTCCGTCGTACGACGTCCCCTCTCCACCCGTGAGGTTGGGCAACTCGGCCTTGTCGGCCCCGTCGAATGGTCACATTCCGCAGATGAACCGGCGTTTTTTTTGTACGGTTGGGGACCAAACCGCGAAGGACGGGGGCCCGCCCGCCTGACACACTGACGCCATGCGCACCAGCCGACTCGAGGCATTCAGTGACGGTGTGCTGGCCATCGTCATCACGGTCATGGTTCTCGAGCTGCACGTCCCGCACGGCTCCCGATGGGCGGATCTGTGGGGCTCCGGATCCGGGCTGCTCACCTACCTGCTCAGCTTCGTCTACATCGGGATCTACTGGAGCAACCATCACCATCTGTTCCAGCTCGTACGACGCGTCACCGGCGAGGTGCTGTGGGCCAACCTGCACCTGTTGTTCTGGCTCTCACTGGTGCCGTTCACCACCTCGTGGGTCGACGACGAGCGTTTCGCCGCTGTCCCGACAGTGGTCTACGGGATCGACCTGCTGGCCGCCGCCGTTGCCTACTACCTCCTCCAGATCACGACAATGCGCGCCGAAGGAGAACGTTCCCTTCTTCATCAGGCTCTCGGTCGAGATCTCAAGGGCAAGGTGTCACCAGTGATCTACCTCGTCGGGATCTTGCTGGGAACCCTGGTCGCCCCCTGGCTCGCGGTGGTCTGCTACGTGGTCGTGGCGGTGCTGTGGCTGGTGCCGGACCGGAGGTTGGAACGGTTCATCGAGCAGAACCGCGTCGAGCCGGCGTGAGGATGTCAAGCAGACTTGACATCCGCGGTCATGTCAAGCATCCTTGACACATGCGGAACGTCGTGAGGAGTTTGCGAGCGGCGAAGGGCCTGTCGCAAGCCGACCTCGGATCCGTCATCGGCGTCTCGCGACAAACCATCAACTCCATCGAGACCGGTCGCTACCTGCCTTCGCTGCCCCTGGCGATGGTCCTGGCCCGGTACTTCGAGTCGACCGTCGAGGAGGTTTTCCATGCCGACGAATGCGATCACATCGACGCGTGACGGCGCCGGTTCTGCCCGTTCCCTCATCCGCTGGGTGACCCCCGCGACCTCGCTGCTCTTCGGACTCGCGTTCCTGTTCGTCGGCTGGTTGGGGGACAACCTCGAGTTCGGCATCTTCGGGCTCGTCTTGATGGTGGTGTTCGGCGGCCTGTTCGTGGTGGCCGGGCGCCGGAGCGAGACGGTGGCCGGACTGATGGACCGGCGCGATGAGCGGATCAACGACCTGGACCTGCGGGCCACGACATTCGCCGGGATGGCGGCTCTGCTCGCGGTGATCCTGATGTTTCTCATCGAGATCGCCCGGGGGCGCGACGGCTCGCCCTACTACCAGCTCGGGGCGCTCTACGGAGTCGCCTATCTCGTTGGCCTCGTCTACCAGCGGCTACGCCGCTGACGGTCGCCGCGGGTCACCGGGGACAATGGGGCCGTGGCCGCCATCCGCGCGAACTCCGTGCTCCCCGCCCGACGCGAGCCCCTCTCGCTGCGCACTGCCGACGGGCTCACCCTGGTCGGGGAGCTCGCGCGTCCGCTCGACCGCGAGCCGGTGGCGACCATGCTGTGCGTGCACCCGCTCCCGACGCACGGCGGCATGATGGACAGCCACGTCTTCCGCAAGGCGGCGCTGCGACTGCCGGCGCTCGCGGGGATCGCGGTGCTCCGCTTCAACACGCGCGGCACCTCGAGCCTCCAGGGCACCAGCACCGGCACGTTCGACGACGGCGTCGGTGAACGGTACGACGTCGCCGCCGCCCTCGAGTATGCCGAGTTCCACGATCTGCCCCCCGTGTGGGAGGTGGGCTGGTCGTTCGGCGCCGACCTGGTGCTGATGTACGGACTGGATCCGTCCGTCCAAGGCGCCATCCTGCTGTCGCCGGCGCTGAGGTCCAGCACGCCCGCCCAGCTGGCGGCCTGGGCCGAGTCCGGCAAGCCGCTGACCGCGGTCGTCCCGGAGTTCGACGACTACCTCCGTCCAGCCGAGGCGCGCACCCGGTTCGGGGCGGTGCCTCAGGCCGAGGTCATCGGGGTGGACGGGGCCAAGCACCTGTGGGTCGGTGACGCCGAGACCGTGCTGGACATCGTGGTCGCGCGGCTCGCGCCCGACGTCGCCGTTCCGCTCCCCTCCGACTGGGAGGGGCCGATGGAGACCGCAGACACCAGCGGGTACGCCGACCGGACCACCGCCGCGTTCAAGGACGTGCCGATGCCCGGGACCGGCGGCTAGCGGGCCTCCTGGCGGGGCAGCAGCAGCTCGCGGACCAGCAGCAGCAGCCCCGCCGCGGTCGGGATGGCCAGCAGGGCACCGACCACACCGAGCAGCGAGGCGCCCACCAGGGCCGCGATCACGGTCAACAGGCCCGGGATGTCGACCGAGCGGGACATCACCCGCGGATAGATGAAGTAGTTCTCCAGCTGCTGGTAGAGGACGTAGAAGACGATGCAGATCAGTCCGGTCTTCGGGTCGGTCGCGAAGCCGATCGCACACACGACCACCGCCCCGAGAGTGGCGCCGATGAGGGGGATCACATCGAGCAGCGCGACCACCGCGGCAAGCGCCACGGCGTACTGCCCGAGGCCGACGATGAACAGGAAGATCATCGTGGAGAGCCCGGCGCACATGGCCACCACGAAGGCCCCGGAGACGTATCCGCCGATCCCCCGCAGGATCTGGTCCCCGAGCTCGGCGACCCGGTCGCGCCGGCTGGCCGGGGCCAGGGAGTACGCCGACCCCTTGATCGACGGCAACCCGGCGAGGAAGTAGAGCGTGAGGACCACCACGAGGAACGTGTTGGCCACCACGGAGAGCACGGCCATGCCGACCCCCACGACCCCCCCGAAGACACTCCGGCCGAAGTCACCGCTCTGGATGAACGCCTGCAGCTTCTCGACGACGTGGAAGCGATCGTCCAGCTGGCGCATCAGGTGGTTGTGCTCGAGCTTGGTGAACCAGCTTGGGGCGTTGTTGATGATCAGGTTCACCTGGTCGCTGATCACCGGGACAAGCGTCACCACGAAGAGCGCCAGCGCGGCGAGCACGATCAGGATCACCACGAGGACGGCCCAGTGCCTCTTGAGCCCGTGATGGCCGAAGAACTCGACTGCCGGGTTGAGCCCGACGGCCAGGAACATCGCCACCACGATCAGGATCAGGACCGAGCCGATCGCGAGCAGCAGCGTGCCGAGGAAGAAGGCGAGCAGCGCCCCGGCCGCGACGAAGAAGCCGAAGACGAACGGCGAACGACCGCGGAGCGCCACGACCGGCGGCGCCGTGGATCGGGTGACCCGACCCGGACGCGTCGGCTGTCTCACTCGGTCTCGTCGGGTTCCGGCTCGGCCTCGTCACCGAACCCCGTCACGACGTCCTTGAGGGCTCCGAGCTGCGCGATGATCGAGTCTCGTCTCTTCTGGTAGCGGTCCACCTCGGCCTTGAGCGCCGCGAGCTGTCGTTCGGTCTCGGCACGCCCGGACGCCGTGTGGCTGAAGGCCTGGGTGCGTGCGGTGGTGACGATCTGCTCGGCCTCGCGCTTCGAGTGGGACAGCAG
>JBOHDW010000234.1:0-8459 GCA_050700795.1 Nocardioidaceae bacterium
GAGGTCGACCTCGAGCGACCCGGTCAGGTACGCCGCAGCGGGGGTCGGGATCACCCCGAGCAGCAGTACGTCGACCCCGGCCGAGGCGAGCCCGGCCACGACGGCGGCCTCGAGGAACTGGCCGGAGATGCGAGGGTCCCGCCCGACCACCGCTCGAGGTCGGTGGCCGGAGAAGGCGCCGGCCTCCCCGAGCACGTGCGCCGCGGCAACGGATAGATCCAGGGCGACCTCGGCGGTGAGGGTGGAGTTCGCCAGCCCCCGGACGCCGTCCGTGCCGAACAGGCGCATCAGCGCTTGCTGTACTGCGGAGCCTTACGGGCCTTCTTGAGACCGGCCTTCTTGCGCTCGATCACCCGCGGGTCGCGGGTGAGCAGTCCGGCCTTCTTCAGCGACGGGCGGTTTGCCTCGACGTCGATCGCGTTCAGGGCACGCGCCACGCCCAGGCGAAGCGCACCGGCCTGACCGGTGATGCCGCCGCCGTGGATGCGGGCGATCACGTCGAACCGGCCGACCAGGTCGGTGTTGACGAACGGCTCGTTCACGACCTGCTGGTGCAGCTTGTTCGGGAAGTAGGAGTCGAGCGGGCGCCCGTTGACGGTCCACTCACCGGTGCCCGGCACGAGGCGGACGCGCGCCACCGCCTCCTTGCGACGGCCGGTGGCCGCTGCGGGGGCGATGGTGGCCGGCCGAGGAGGGGTGTCCGCGCTGGGTGCGCTCTCGGTGCTGTAGGCGACGCCCTGTTCGTCGGTCTGGAAGGTCGCCTCGACCTCGTCGGCGACGGCGGGCACCTGGTCGGTGGTCTCGGTCACTACTGGTTCCTCGCTGCTGCGGTCGGGGTGGTCACTGGGAGAGCTGGACGATCTCAAAGGGCTGGGCCTTCTGGGCCTGGTGGGGGTGGTTCGGGCCGGCGTACACCTTCAGCTTGCGGAGCAGCTGGCGGCCGAGCCGGTTCTTCGGGAGCATTCCCCACACGGCCCTCTCGATGGCCTGGCGCGGGTCCTTCTCGAGCAGCTCGCCATAGGGGGTCGAGGAGAGGCCACCGGGGTAGCCCGAGTGTCGGTAGGCGAGCTTCTTGGTCGCCTTGTCGCCGGTGAGGACCACCTTTTCGGCGTTGACGATGATCACGAAATCGCCCCCGTCGACATGCGGGGCGAACGTCGGCTTGTGCTTGCCGCGAAGCAGCGTCGCGGTCTGGACGGCAAGGCGTCCGAGCACCACGTCGGTGGCGTCGATGACGTGCCACTCGCGTCGGATGTCAGCGGGCTTCGGGCTGTACGTGCGCACGGTCACTTGCCTTCTGATCGAATCGGATGTCGTTCGCGGCCCGCTGGTGCGAGCCCGTCGGCGCGCACGCGTGAGCGCGCGACAGCCGCGACCCTCAAGAATACCGGCGGCCTTCGCGGTTGGTCAAAACGGGGCCGGTTTCGCCTCGAGGGGTTTCCGGGCATAAGTTAGCAAGGAGTCACCGACTGATCATCGGTCCAGAGCCGTCCGATCAGCGACTGCATCACGAGACGCCCACCGACGTCCCCGGCCGTGCACCACACCCGGTGCCGCAGCGCCGGGCCTCCGACCGCTAGGAGCCGACGTGACCGACAGCACGGCTACCGCTTCGTCCGAGCCGACCACGGCCGCGGCGTCCTCCGGGGAGTCGCTGACCATCCGCGACAACAGGACCGGCACCGAGTACGACGTACCGATCGTCGACGGCACCGTCAAGGCGGCCGACATCGGCAAGATCAGGACCGACGACACTCCCGGGCTGGCGGTCTACGACCCCGGCTTCGTGAACACCGCGTCGTGTCGCAGCTCGATCACCTTCATCGACGGCGACGAGGGGATCCTCGAGTACCGCGGCTACCCGATCGAGCAGCTGGCCGAGAACTCCAGCTACCTGGAGGTGGCCTATCTGCTGATCCACGGGGAGCTGCCCACGAAGGTCGAGTACGAATCGTGGGCCCACGAGATCACCTACCACACGTTCGTGCACGAGAACGTCCGCAACTTCAGGGAGGGGTTCCGCTACGACGCCCACCCGATGGGGATGCTGCTGGCCTCCGTCGGCGCTCTGTCCACCTTCTATCCGGAGTCGCGCAACATCTCGGACGCGGAGAACCGGCACATGCAGATCGTGCGCCTGATCGCGAAGATGCCGACCCTGGGGGCCTGGTCGTTCCGACACGCCCAGGGCAAGCCCTACGTCTATCCCGACAACGACCTGGGCTACGCGGCGAACTTCCTGGCGATGCTGTTCCGGATGAGCGAGAAGCGGTTCGTCGCCGATGAGCGGTTGATCCGGGCCCTGGAGATCCTGTTCATCTTGCACGCGGACCACGAGCAGAACTGCTCGACGAACGCCGTCCGCTCGGTCGGCTCGAGCCAGGTGGACCCCTATTCGGCGACCGCCGCCGGCATCGCCGCCCTCTACGGACCGCTGCACGGCGGCGCCAACGAGGCGGTGCTGCGGATGCTGCGCCGGATCGGCAGCGCCGACAAGGTGCCGGAGTTCATCGAGGGAGTCAAGAACGGCAAGGAACGCCTGATGGGGTTCGGCCACCGGGTCTACAAGAACTACGACCCGCGGGCGAAGATCATCAAGCGGGCCTGTGACGACGTCTTCGAGGTGACCGGGGTCAACCCGCTGCTGAAGATCGCGATCGAGCTGGAGAAGATCGCGCTCGAGGACGAGTACTTCGTCAGCCGCAAGCTCTACCCGAACGTCGACTTCTACAGCGGGCTGATCTACGAGGCGCTGCAGTTCCCTCCTGAGATGTTCACGGTGCTGTTCGCCATCCCGCGCACCTCCGGATGGCTGGCGCAGTGGCTGGAGCTGGTGCAGGACCCGGAGCAGAAGATCGCGAGGCCGAAGCAGATCTACACGGGCGCCCGCAGGCTCGACTTCACGCCCGCGGCCGAACGCTGGAAGTGACCGCGAGCGACCCGGTCCGCGCGGTCGTCTTCGACCTCGGCGGGGTGCTGATCGACTGGGACCCGTTCGAGGCGGTCGCGGCCGGGGTCGGTCGTGACGAGGCCCGCCGCTTCCTCGACGAGTTCGACTTCCCCTCGTGGAACCACCGGCTCGACGCGGGGCGATCGATCGACGACGCGGAGGCCGAGGTCGCCGCGACGTACCCTCGCTGGCTGCCGCACGTCCGCTCCTACCGAACCCACTTCGAGGACTCGCTGCGCGGCACGCACCCGGAGACGGTTGAGCTGCTGAGTCGGCTGCACTCCCGTGCGGTTCCCCTCTACGCCCTGACCAACTGGCCCGCCGAGCTCTTCCCGCCGGCCCGGGTCAGGTTCGACTTCCTCGCCCTCTTCACCGACATCGTGGTCTCGGGCGAGGTGCGGCTCGCCAAGCCCGACCCGAGGATCTTCGACGTGCTGCGCGACCGGGTCCCGGTCCCGCCGGAACGGTGCCTGTTCGTCGACGATGCGCCCGCGAACGTGGCCGCGGCGGGTGCAGCCGGCCTCGACGCGGTGACCTTCACCGACGCAGCAGCGCTCGAAGCGGTCCTGCTCGACCGCGGCCTGCTCGGCTGATCGGAGCGAGCGCCTAACCCGAGCCCTCGTGGGCGGCGCGGACCACCTCGATGAGCGAGACGCCGTGCCGTTCCCGTTCGAAGGCGGCCAGCCCGCCACGCAGGCCGAACAGTCGCTTGGTCCAGAGCAGGTAGATGATCGCGAACACGTTCACGGCGAAGGCGAGCAGCCGCACCCAGGTGATCCTCTCGAGGAGCTCGTAGATCTCGAGGGGGACGAAGACGCCGGTGCCGACCACTGCGACGTACTCGCCCCAACGCCGTAGCAGCCAGAGGCCCACTCCCTCGACGAGCTCGAGCGCACCGTAGGCCAGAACCCCAACCGTCACCAGCTCGAGGGTGGCGTGCTGGGCGTGCAGCGCCTTGTCGATGAGCCTGACCGGTCCGGAGTCCTGCAGGTTGACGCCCACCTGTCGGGCGGCGTCGGCGAAGATCGGCAGGTCCCTCTGGAAGACCCGGTCCAAGGCGTCGCGGGCGCCGTTGAACCGGTAGATCCCGTAGGCCAGCAGCACCAGGAGGAGCCCACGGACCAGCCGTTCGACCGCGAGCAGCCTCAGGATCGTGGCGTCACGCAGCGCCCTTCCCCGCAGGACGACCGGAGCGTGGTCCGCGGGGCCGCCGCCGCGCGGCTCCCCGAGAACGAAGCTTCCGCAGCGAAGACAGCGCCAGGCCACGCCCTGCTCAGTCGTGGCCGACAACGCCCGGGCGAGCTCGGGCTCATCGGGACGGAACGTGACGTGGCCATGCCAACCGCACGAGCGGAGCTCCCAGTCGAAGGTCCGGAACGGCCGCTGCACAGGCTGCAGCCTACGAGCCGGCCGTTCCGGACCGCCGGATCAGGCGGTGCGGACGAAGCTGAGCCGCCAGGCCTCCGGCCCGCGCTCGAGGTACTCCACCCCGAAGACGCCTGGGTACCGCTTGTCGATCTGGCCGAGCAACGGCAGCGGGTCGTGCGGAGCCACCAGCACCAGGCCGCCCCCGGGCCGGACCGCGTCCAAGGCACCGAAGACCGTGGCGTGCCGGATCGCGTGCGGCACGACACGGGCATCCAGCTCCGGGAAGCCCGGCCCGTCCGCCTCGCCACAGGCGCAGTCGTGGCCGTGGTGTCCGGCCGCGGCATGGTCGTGATCCTGATCGTGATCCTGGACGTGACCACCGAGCAGCTCGTGCATGCCGTCCAGCAGCGCCGCCACAGAGACGTCGGGCGCACCGACCAGCAGGGGCAGGACCAGCTCGTTCTCCTTGGCCAGGTGGGCGTCGAAGAGCACCCGCAGCGCCGTGGCCGTGGCGGCCGCTCGGACCACGTCGGCGGCAGTGGCGAGCTGGTCGACCAGGCCGGTGATCACCGTATGCTCGCCGAGCATCCCGTCCACCAGGAGCCGACCGGCGTCCTTGTCGCGGGCCGCCGGGTACAACGTCTTCTCCTCGGCCAGCGCGTGCGGCACGAGGTCGAGGCGGCACCAGCGCACCAGCTCGTCACGGGCGTCGATCGCGGCGTGCGAGTCGCCTCGTGACGCCGCCGCGACGAGGCGCTCGACGGACAGGGCCAGCGCTCCTGCCATCTGGGCATGGTGCTGCTCTACCGCCTGCGCGGCCGCCGAGTCAGCCTCGCTCGAGGCGATGACCAGGTGGGACATTTCGCTAGACCTCCGACTCAGGGGCGGCTTCCGCCCAGTGACGGGTACCGCCTCGTTGGCGGACGGTCCCGAATTTTATTACACTCTATTCCGTGGAAAATAGCACGGGGCCGAAGGTCCCGTCCTCGGAGAGCTGGGGACCCCGACCGGCGACCGAGCGCTCCGGGCCGACGCTGTCGCGCGCGCGCACGCTCGTGCTCGAGACCCTGCTGAACCGGGCCGAACCGACCTCCATCGCCGCCCTCGTCGGCGCGACCGGTCTGCACCCCAACACGGTGCGCGAGCACCTCGAGGCGCTCGAGCGGCGGCGGCTGGTGGCACGCCACAAGGCCTCGGCCCACGGCCGCGGCCGGCCTGCCTGGCTCTACTCCGCCCTGGGCGGGCCGCCCCCGGCGCGGTCGGAGTACGCCGGGCTGGCCGCCACCCTCGCCGCCGCCATCACGCGGGGAAGCGACCACCCCGAAGAGGACGCCATCGCGTCAGGGAGCGAATGGGGTCACCAGTTGGCCCGCGACCATGGGCGCCCCGTCACCAAGGGCGCCGACTCGGGTCGTCGCGAGGTGCTGGCCGTCCTCGACGAGCTCGGCTTCGCCCCCGAGGGCGCGAACGACCGGCCCGTCGTACGGCTCACCCGATGTCCGCTCCTGGAAGCCGCACACAAGTACCCCGACGTCGTCTGCGGGGTCCACCTCGGGATCGTACGCGGCGCGCTCGAGGAGTACGACGTCGATCCGGCTGGCACCGAGCTGACCCCCTTCGCCGAACCCGGAGCCTGTCGGCTGCGCCTCGCTTCTGCCTAACGGGCGCGTTGCACGCGACCCTCGTCCCACACGGGGCCATCGGACTCGTAGACGCCGCCGTCGGCCCCGTACACCAGGAAGCGGTCGAAGCCACGCGCGAACCAGCGGTCGTGGGTGACCGCCAGCACGGTCCCCTCGAAGGAGGCCAACCCGTCCTCGAGCGCCTCAGCCGACTCGACGTCGAGGTTGTCTGTCGGCTCGTCGAGCAGAAGCAGGGTGGCCCCCGATAGCTCGAGCAGCAGGATCTGGAAGCGCGCCTGCTGACCACCCGACAGCGTCTCGAACCGCTGCTCGGCCGCATGGGCCAGCTCGTAGCGGTCGAGCGTCCTCGAGGCCTGCTCACGGGGCATCCCGTCGCGATGGTCGTCGCCCCGGTGCAGGATCTCCAGCAACGTGCGACCGACCAGCTCGGGGTGCTCGTGGGTCTGCACGAACCAACCCGGTCGCACCCGCGCTCCCAGCCGGGCCCGCCCGGTGTGCCGGACCGGCTCGATGGCGGTCTCGTCCACCGGCCGGTGCTCGACGTCGGGGTCGCTGCCGCCCGCGGCCAGCAGTCGCAGGAAGTGCGACTTGCCCGACCCATTGGAACCCAGCACGGCCACCCGCTCGCCGTACCAGACCTCGAGGTCGAAGGGGTGCATGAGGCCGGTCAGCTCCAGGGCCTCGCAGATCACCGCGCGCTTGCCTGTGCGGCCGCCTCTCAGGCGCATGGTCACCTGCTGCTCGCGAGGCAGTGCCTCGGGCGGGCCGGCCTCCTCGAACTTGCGCAGCCGGGTCTGGGCGGCCTGGTAGCGCGAGGCCATGTCGGAGTTGTAGGCGGCCTTCTGCTTGTACATCAGCATCTGGGCACGAAGCTTCGCGTGCTCCTCGTCCCAGCGCCGGCGGAGCTCCTCGAAGCGCTCGAACCGCTTCCGTCTCGCCTCGTGGTAGCCGCTGAAGCCGCCGGGATGGGTCCAGACGGTGTTCCCCGCCGCGCCGAGCTCGACGGTGACGATCCGGGTGGCGGTGTTGGCCAGCATCTCCCGATCGTGGCTGATGTACAGGATGGTCTTCTTGGACTCGTTGATCCGCTCCTCGAGCCACTGCTTGCCCGGTACGTCGAGGAAGTTGTCCGGCTCGTCGAGGAGCAGGACGTCGTCGGGGCCGCGAAGGAGGAACTCGAGGACCAACCGCTTCTGCTCCCCACCGGAGAGGGTGGACAGGTCACGGTGCTTGGCCCGCGCATAGGGGACGCCGAGCGCCGAGGTGGTGACGACATCCCAGACGACCTCGACGTCGTAGCCGCCGGCGTCGGCCCAGTCCGCCAGGGCCGCCGCGTAGCCCATCTGCGTCTTCTCGTCGTCCCTGTCCATCAACGCCAGCTCGCACGCGTCGACGCGCCCGGCAGCCTCCCGGATGCGCGGGGGCGAGGCCGCCAGCAGCAGATCGGCGACCGTTCTGCCCTCGTTGCCGTGCGTGACCATCTGGCGCATCACGCCGAGTCCACCCGACCGGGTGATCGCCCCGGCATGGGGGGCCAGGTCGCCGGTGATGATCCTCAGCAGCGTGGTCTTGCCGGCCCCGTTCGCACCGACGAGAGCCACCTTTGCGCCCTCCCCCACGCGGAAGGAGACATCGTCGAGCAGCACCCGGCCGTCCGGCAGCTCGTACCGGATCCCCGCGACGTCGACATGGCCCACGAGGATCGATTCTCCCCGAGTGGCTCTCCGCGCGCGAACGGTTAAGCCAGCGCCGCCGTCACCACCTCGCGGGCCTCGGCCTGCACCTGCGCAACGTGGTCGGGACCAAGGAACGACTCGGCGTAGATCTTGTACACGTCCTCGGTCCCGGAGGGCCGGGCCGCGAACCAGGCGCTCTCGGTGACCACCTTGAGGCCTCCGATCGGCGCCCCGTTGCCCGGCGCGGTGACGAGCCGATCGGTGATCGGCTCCCCGGCAAGGATGTCTGTCCGGACCGCGTCCACAGAGAGTGCGGCCAGCTTCGCCTTCTCCTGCGTGGTCGCCGGCGCGTCGACGCGGGCGTACGCCGGGTCGCCGAACCGGGCCACCAGGCCGGCGTACCGCTGGCTCGGCGACTCTCCGGTGACCGCCTGGATCTCCGAGGCCAGCAGCGCGAGCAGGATGCCGTCCTTGTCCGTGGTCCACACCGAGCCGTCGTGGCGAAGGAACGACGCACCCGCGGACTCCTCCCCCCCGAAGCCGATCGAGCCGTCGATCAGCCCGGGCACGAACCATTTGAACCCCACCGGCACCTCGACGAGCCGGCGGCCGAGGTCGGCGACCACGCGGTCGATCATCGAGCTGGACACCAGCGTCTTGCCCACTCCGGTGGTGGCCGGCCACTCGCTCCGCCGCCGGTAGAGGGGATCACACTGGCCGACAAACTGGCCGTCACGCGGCACTTGAGCGCGGCGGGGGCCAACATCGTCGAGTTGAATACGGTGCGCAAGCACCTCAGCCGCATCAAGGGGGGCGGTCTGG
>JBOHDW010000235.1:0-4538 GCA_050700795.1 Nocardioidaceae bacterium
CATCCCGCGCCGCGCGATCCGGCACCTGGAGAAGGGGCGCGTGGTGATCTTCGGTGCCGGCGCGGGGATGCCGTTCTTCACCACCGACACGGTCGCGGCTCAGCGGGCGCTGGAGACGAAGTGCGACGTCGTGCTGATGGCCAAGAACGGCGTTGACGGGGTTTACACCGCCGATCCCAATAAGGATCCGGACGCACAGAAGATCGACAGCGTGTCCTTCTCCGACGCGCTGCGCCGCCGGCTGCGCATCATCGATGCGACGGCGTTCGCGCTATGCATGGAGAACAAGCTGCCGATGGTGGTCTTCGGGCTCGAGCCTTCGGGCAACGTCATGAGGGCGGTCCAGGGTGAGAAGATTGGCACGCTGGTGAGCGCCGACGGCTGAGCCGCCCGTTCGTGTGGGCGCCACGACCGACTGACGAAGGAGTACGCCGTGATCAGCGACACCCTCAACGAGGCCGACGACAAGATGAACAAGGCCGTCGAGGTGGCTCGTGAGGATTTCTCCTCGATCCGCACCGGCCGGGCGAACCCGTCGATGTTCCACAAGATCAACGTCGACTACTACGGCTCGCCGACTCCCTTGCAGCAGCTTGCGTCGTTCACGGCCCCCGAGGCTCGGGTGATCATCATCAGCCCGTACGACGCCAGCGCGATGGGCTCGATCGAGAAGGCGATCCGTGACTCCGATCTGGGGGTGAACCCCACCGACGACGGCAAGACCGTGCGCGTCGTACTCCCCGAGCTGACCGAGGAGCGACGCAAGGACTACATCAAGATGGCCCGGACCAAGGCCGAGGACGGCCGCATCGCCGTGCGCAACGTCCGCCGGCACGCGAAGCAGACCCTGGAGAAGCTCGAGAAGGACGGCGAGGTCGGCAAGGACGACGTGACCGGGGCCGAGAAGCGCCTCGACTCCATGACCAAGAAGCACACCGAGGCGATCGACGACCTGCTGAAGCACAAGGAAGCCGAGCTGCTCGAGGTCTGACCTCAGGCCCCCTCCATGAGCAGCTCCGAACCCATGCCCGCAGCGCCCGAGGCCGAGCCGAGCCGGGCCGGTCGCGACCTGCCGGCCGCGATCGCCTCAGGGGTGCTGCTGGGCGTGGCTATCATCGTCTCGCTGCTCTTCTGGAAGCCCGCGTTCATGGCGATCGTGGTGGCTGCGGTCCTCGTCGCGATCTGGGAGCTCGCCGGCGCGTTCCGGACGCGTGACATCGTGCTGCCGCGCGAGCCCGTGATGGTCGGCGGCGTCGCCATGGTCGTGGTCGCCTTCGCGTTCGGGTCTCCGGCCCTGGTGGTCGCCACCGCGTTGACGGTCCTGGCCACGATGCTGTGGCGGTTGCGCGGAGGTATCGCCGGCTACGTCGCGGACACGACCGCCGCGGTGTTCGTCACGATCTACGTACCGTTCCTGGGCGGCTTCGTGGCCCTGCTGCTCGCCGCCGACCGCGGAGCCCGCGCCGTCGTGACCTTCATCCTGGTCACGATCGCCTCCGACATCGGTGGGTACGCCGTCGGGGTGCTGGCCGGACGGCACCCGATGGCACCGGTGATCTCCCCGAAGAAGTCCTGGGAGGGGTTCGCCGGGTCGGTGGCCTGCTGCGTGGTCGCCGGCTGGCTCACCGTTGCGTACCTGCTCGACGGCCGGTGGTGGGTCGGCGTGCTGCTCGGGGTGGTGGCCGTGGTGGCGGCGACCCTCGGAGACCTGTGCGAGTCGGTGATCAAGCGCGACCTCGGCATCAAGGACATGTCCAACATCGTGCCCGGCCACGGCGGGCTCATGGACCGGCTCGACTCGCTGCTCGCGACGGCCGCACCGACCTGGCTGATCCTGCACTACCTGGTGTTCCGGTGATGCTCCACCTTGTCCGCCACGGCCGGCCCCTCATGATGGCGGACCGCGGGGCCGACGACTGGGCGCTCGACCCCGCCGGGTACGACGACGTGGTGGCGCTGCGCGACTCGGGTCGCCTGCCGATCGGCGCCCGTTGGTACACCTCGCCCGAGCCGAAGGCGATCACCACCGCTCGGCTGCTGCACCTGGGGCGGCTGACCGTCGCGCCTCCGCTCCATGAGCAGCGCCGCGGGGTGCAGTGGATCGAGGACCGGGCCGAGTTCCGTGCCGCGGTCGTCCGCGCGTTCGCGGCGCCCGACGCCTCCGCCTCGCCAGGATGGGAGCCGTTGGCGGCCACGCGCGAACGGGTCGTCCCCGCCGTACGCCGCCTGCTGGCCGCCGAGGGCGACTCCGACCTGGTCCTTGTCGGGCACGGGACCGCGTGGACGCTGGTCGTCGCCGGGCTGACGGGGTCGGCACCCGACCTCGCCGCCTGGGATGGGCTCGGCTTCCCCGGGCTGCTCAGCGTCGACGTGACCTGATCCGGTTTCGCCCGGGATGGGAGACTGGTCGGGCGATGTCCGAGCCCACCACCTTGCCCCTGGTCTTCGACGAGCCGCGAGGCCGGAAGAAGCCACCACGGCACCTCGCCGACCTGTCCGCCGAGGAGCGCACGGCGTTGCTCGTCGACCTTGGGTTGCCGGGCTTTCGGGCGCGGCAGCTGTCGAGGCACTACTTCGGGCGCCTGGTCGACGACGCGGAGGAGATGACCGACCTTCCCGCCGCTCAACGGGGCTCGCTCGTCGCGGCGCTGCTGCCCGGCCTGATGACGCCGTTGCGCACCCTCGAGGCGGATCGCGGCACCACCCGCAAGACCCTTTGGCGGCTCTTCGACGGGGCCCTCGTCGAGTCGGTGCTGATGCGCTACCCGGATCGCACCACGATCTGCGTCTCCTCCCAGGCGGGCTGCGGGATGGCCTGCCCCTTCTGCGCGACCGGTCAGGGCGGCCTGCAGCGCAACATGTCGGCCGCCGAGATTGTCGAGCAGGTGGTGGCCGGTGCTCGGTCGATGGCCCGCGGCGAGGTCCCGGGCGGCCCCGGGCGGCTGTCGAACGTGGTGTTCATGGGCATGGGAGAGCCGATGGCCAACTACCGGGCCGTGATGGGCGCCGTACGCCGCCTCACCGAGCACGTACCGGACGGGCTCGGCATGTCCGCGCGCGGGATCACCGTCTCGACGGTGGGGTTGGTGCCGCGGATGGTCCAGCTGGCCGGCGAGGGGATCCCCGTCACGCTCGCGCTGTCGCTGCACGCCCCCGACGACGACCTGCGCAACGAGCTGGTACCGATCAACACCCGCTGGAGCGTCCATGAGGCGGTCGGGGCCGCGTGGAACTACGCGCGCACGACGAAACGTCGGGTCTCCATCGAGTACGCCCTGATCCGGGAGATCAACGACCAGGCCTGGCGGGCCGATCTGCTGGCCGACGTACTCCGGTCGTACGGCGACTGGGGCTGGGTGCACGTCAACCTGATCCCGTTGAACCCGACACCGGGCTCGAAGTGGACCGCATCGCGGCCCGAGGACGAGCGCGAGTTCGTCCGCAGGCTGGAGGCCAAGGGGATCCCTACCACGGTGCGGGACACGCGCGGCCGCGAGATCGACGGCGCCTGCGGGCAGCTCGCAGCCGAGGCCTGACCACCACCCCACCCGGACGTCAGCGGGTCAGCAGGGCGACCACGTCGTCGAGGTCGTCGACGAGGTGCAGCGACCCGGCCATCGCCCGGTCGCGGGCCATCGTCTCGAGCAACGGCCACGCCGGGAGCTGCGAGGTCCAGTACGCCGTGTCGTACAGCACCATCGGCGCGATCGCCCCCGGCTCGGCGTAGTAGTTCTCGCACGCCGACTGGAAGACCTCCTGCACCGTTCCGGCGGCACCGGGCAGGAAGACGATCCCCGACCGGCACACGTGCAGCAGCACGTCCTCACGTATCGCGTTCTTGAAGTACTTCGCGACTCGGACGCAGAACGGGTTCGGCGGTTCGTGACCGTAGAACCAGGTCGGGATGCCCAGGGAACGACCCGAGCCCCCGAGGCCGTCGACCGCCTCGAACGCGGCCCGCGCCCAGGCCGTCACCGACGGGCGGAACGTCGGCACCGTCGCCGCCTTCGCCAGCGCCCTCTCCAGCGCCGCGACGGGCTCGTCGCCGAGCCGCGCGCCGAGGTTCGCCGCCTCCATGGCCCCCGGGCCACCCCCGGTCGCGACTGTGAGGCCGAGGCCGGCCAGCCGGTGCGCGAGCCGGGCCGCGTCGGCGTACGCCGTCTCGTTGCGGCCGAGCGCGTGCCCCCCCATCACCCCGACGACTCGACGGGTCCGGACGAACTCGACCAGTGCGTCGTCGATCGCGTTGTCGTGCAGGGCTTGGCCGAGCGTGTCGCGGATCGACGTGCTGCCGGAGACCCCGCGTGACCACGCGTAGATCCGTGCGTCGAGGGTGTGGTCGTAGCCGTCCTCGAGGCCGGCGTACAGCTCCTCGGGCGTGTAGAGGTGTGACCGGTAGGCGTCGAAAGGCACGTCCGGAAGGGCCGGGAAGATGAGCGCCCCACGCTCACGCAGCCGGACCCCGGTGGGCGGCGAGATCACGCAGCCGAGGAAGAGTGACCCGGCCGGGTCGAGCCGCAGCAGTGCCTCGTCGCGGT
>JBOHDW010000236.1:0-3600 GCA_050700795.1 Nocardioidaceae bacterium
CTTCGTGGTCCCGGTCTGCGGGTACAGCACCTTCGCGAGGTTGCTCAGCCGGAGGGTCCGGTCGTCGACCGAGACCATCACCTCGTTGTCCCGCTCGGCCATCACAGCTCCTCGACGGCGATGTCGGTGCGGATCCCCCGATAGCTCGGCTGCCGCAGCCGCCGCTGGGCGGTCAGCCCCAACGACGCGACGTCGACCACCACCTCGGGGTCGACCCAGACGGTGCCGAGAGCGTCGACCTTCGGTACGTCGTCAGCGAACGGGCTCGCCCCACGAACCAGCGGTTCCAGCACGCTCAGCAACCGCTGCCCCTCCCTGCCTGCGATCCCGCTGCCTACCCGCCCGCGGTAGAGCAGCCCCTCGCTGGTCGGCTCGCCGACCAGGACCGCGCCGAGCCGGGTGGCGCTGTCGGTTTCGTGCCGCCACCCCCCGACGACGTACGAGACGGTCGCCCGGTGGGGGAACTTCAGCCAGTCCCGGGTGCGCCGCCCCGGGTGATAGCGCGACGACAGCTTCTTCGACACCACCCCCTCGAGCCCCTGCTGCTCGGTCGCTCGCATCAGCATCTCCCCGTCGTCGTACGACGTGGGGACCTGCCAGTGCGCGGACGCCAGACCCAGCCCGTCGAGCAAGGCGCGGCGTTCTCCAAGGGGCAGCCGAGTGAGGTCCGAGCCGTCCAGCCGCAGCAGGTCGAAGACGATCAGGGTGACCGGGTTGACCGCGGCCAGCTCGGTCGCCTTCCGCGCCCTTCGCACATGCATCCGGTCGGCCAGCGCCCCGAACGTCGGAACCCCGTCGAGGAACGCCACCACCTCCCCGTCCAGCAGCGCGTCGCGCCCCGCCAACGCGCCGGCGCCGATGCCGATCAGCTCCGGGAACGAGACCGTCACGTCGTTCTCGTTGCGCGAGCGGAGCACCACGGACCCCGGGGTCACCTCGACCAGGACCCGCATCCCGTCCCACTTGACCTCGTGGGTCCACTCCGGACCCGAGGGGATCGTCGTTCCCGGGGTGGCCAGCATCGGGCGCATGGCCTCATCCTCGCCCATCGGGCAGGATGGAACCCATGCGAGCCATCTGGAAAGGCGCGGTCTCCTTCGGCCTGGTCAGCGTGCCGGTCAAGCTCTACTCGGCCACCGAGTCCCACGACATCTCCTTCCGACAGGTGCACGCCAAGGACGGCGGCCGGATCCGGTACAACCGGGTCTGCAGCCTCGACGGCGAAGAGGTCGCGTACGCCGATATCGCCAAAGGATTCGAGACCGAGGACGGCCAGATGGTCGTGCTCGACGACGACGACCTGGCGGAGCTGCCGGCCTCCAGCAGCCGCGAGATCGCGGTGGAGAAGTTCGTGCCGAGCGGCCAGATCGACCCGATGTGGCTGGAGAAGTCCTACTACCTCGAGCCGGACGCCCAGGCGGCCAAGCCCTACGCGCTGCTGCGCGAGGCGCTCAAGGAGGCCGACCGGGTCGCGGTCGTGACGGTCTCCATCCGGACCCGGATGACCACCGCGGTCCTGCGGGTGCGCGACGACGTCATCGTGATGCAGACGATGCTGTGGCCGGACGAGGTCCGCAAGCCCGACTTCGCCGGGCTGGACGCCACCGAGCATGCGGCGAAGCCACAGGAGCTGAAGATGGCGCGGCTGCTGGTGGAGACCCTCGCCGGTGACTACGACCCGGGCGACTTCGAGGACGACTACAAGCTGGCCGTCGACGAGCTGGTCAAGGCAAAGCTCGAGGGCGGCGAGGTCACCCACCTTGCTCCCGAGAAGCCGGCCGGTGGCGAGGTGGTCGACCTGCTCGCCGCGCTCCAGCGCAGCGTCGAGGCGGCGAAGACCGCCCGCGGCGAGGAGTCGGAGGAGCCGCCGAAGAAGGCGGCCGCCAAGAAGACAGCGAAGAAGCCAGCCAAGAAGTCGGCGAAGAAAGCCAGCTGACCTGTCCCGGCCAGCACTACGCGGAAACCATTACGGCTCGGCTCGTTCACAGCTCCCCCTCTCCCGTCTTGACGCTTGTCGGTGGGTGCTACTAGAATCAAACGTATGTTCGGATCAACGCAACCACCGGCTCCTCCCGAAACCGGGCAGGAGTGCGCCGACGCCCTCGCCTCGACGCGCGCTGAGTTGATCCGGGCCGAGGCCGCCGAGCTGCAGCTGGTCGCGCACTTCGCCGACCAGCACTCGGCCGATTCGGTGACCGGCCGGGAGCGCGCGCGACAGCTCGGTGCGGACGGGACGCCCGAGGTTGCCGAGTTCCTCGCGGCGGAGCTCGGGTGCATTCTCGGCATCGGCCACGTGGCCGCCTGGTCCTACCTTCGTGACGCCCTCGACCTGCGCCATCGACACCCGAAACTATGGGGAGCGGCCACCGAGGCCGACGAGTACAACCGGGTCCGCGTGTGGCAGGCCCGGAAGGTCGCGGCGATGTGCCACGCCGCCGGCCTCACCCTCGAGCAGGCCCGTGAGGTCGACACCAAGACCACGCCGTACGCCGGCACGCTTCCCTGGACCCGCTTCACGGCGCTCGTGGAGGCGAAGATCATCGCGGCCGACCCACGCGCCGCCGAGGCCCGGCGCCTCGAAGCCGAGATGCAGCGCTTCGTGGCCACCGGGCGCTCGGCCGACTACGGACTTCGCACCATCGTCGCTCGGGCCACCGCCGGGGACGCAATCTTCTTCCTGGCCATGTGTGACCGGATCGCCACGATCCTCGAGGAGCGGGGCGACGCCTCGGCCGTCCAGGTCCGGAGGTCGAGGGCGATCGGGATCCTGGCCAACCCCGCCTACGCCCTCGAGCTGCTCGAGAGCTCGAGGGCGGCCGACTCCGCCGAGGCAGCACCGGTGCCCGAGACGCCGCCGCGCTGGGGCGAGGAGGCGGTCGAGCGGACCGATCTTCGGGGCGTCGACCTCGGCCGAGTGCGCAACCCGGCAACCCTCTACGTCCACCTCTCCCAGGACTCGTTCGAGGGCGGCCGGACCAACGCGGTGGCCCGGATCGAGGGGGTCGGGCCGGTGACCGTCGGCCAGGCCCGGGAGTTCCTGCGGCACTGCCAGGTCACCGTCAAGCCGGTCTTGGACCCCCTCGGAATCGCCCCGGTCGACGGCTACGAGGTCCCCGAGCGGATGCGAGAGGCGCTGCACCTGATCAACCCCGCCGAGGCCTTCCCCTACGCCGGCACCACCACCCGCACCGGCGACCAGGACCACACCATCCCCTACCTCCCGCCCGACAGCGGCGGACCGCCGGGCCAGACCGGACATGGCAACCTCGGTCGGCTCACCCGCTACCCGCATCGGGTGAAGACCCACGCCTCGGGCTGGCAGCACCTGCAGTCGCTGCCCGGAATGCACCGATGGCGGACCCGCTACGGCTATCGCCTCACCGTCGACCGCTACGGGACCCACTGGCTCGGCAAGGAGCCCCCGCCAACTCCCGACAGTCTGCCCGAGCAGCGGTTCGCCGAGCTGATCGCGCAGTTCCGATAGGCGACGCCCGGTCAGACCGCACGAGCAACGATCAGCACCGCACCGAGCAGCCCTGCCTGCGTGGCCGCGATGTTGTTGCCGATGCGCCGCGGAAACTCCGGCCCGAACACGGCGAC
>JBOHDW010000237.1:0-1750 GCA_050700795.1 Nocardioidaceae bacterium
GGCGAAGGTCGGCCGGCCGGACGCTACGGTGTGGTCGATCGACGGCGACGGGTGCTTCCAGATGACCAACCAGGAGCTGGCCACCTGCGCGATCGAGAACATCCCGATCAAGGTGGCGGTGATCAACAACGAGTCCCTCGGCATGGTGCGGCAGTGGCAGACGCTGTTCTACAACGAGCGGTACTCCAACACCGACCTGCAGAGCAAGCGGATCCCCGACTTCGTCCGGCTCGCCGAGGCCTACGGATGCGTCGGGTTGGCGTGCGACTCGCCGGACGACGTCGACGCGACCATCGACAAGGCGATGCAGATCGACGACGTACCGGTGGTAGTGGACTTCCGGGTGCACCGCGACGCCATGGTGTGGCCGATGGTGGCCGCCGGGACCAGCAACGACGACATCAAGTTCGCCCGCGACCTGGCGCCGGCCTTCGACGAGGATGACCTGTGAGCAAGCACACGCTGAGCGTATTGGTGGAGAACAAGCCCGGAGTGCTGGCCCGCATCGCGGGGCTGTTCTCGCGGCGTGGCTTCAACATCGACTCCCTGGCGGTCGGTCCGACCGAGCACCCCGAGGTGTCCCGGATGACGATCGTTGTGAACGTGGAGGACTCACCGCTCGAGCAGGTGACCAAGCAGCTGAACAAGCTGGTCGAGGTGCTCAAGGTGGTCGAGCTGGACTCGTCGGTGTCGGTCACCCGAGAGCTGATGCTGGTCAAGGTGAAGGCCGACCTGGCTTCCCGGGGCAGCGTTCTCGAGACCGTCCAGCTGTTTCGCGCCAAGGTGGTCGACGTGGCCACCGACGCGGTGACGATCGAGGTCACCGGCAACGCCGAGAAGCTGGACGCGTTCTTGAAGGTGCTCGAGCCCTTCGGGGTTCGCGAGCTCGTCCAGTCCGGGATGGTCGCGGTGGGGCGCGGCGGCCGTTCCATCTCCGATCGCACCCTGCGCCCCGTCCCCATCCCCGATGTGATGCGGGGCAATGCCCGCCCCTGAACCTCAGCGAACCCGACAACCGAAAGTGAGCCTGACCGTGGCCGAGATGTTCTACGACGACGACGCCGACCTCTCCGTGATCCAGAGCCGCAACGTCGCGGTGCTCGGCTATGGCAGCCAGGGCCACGCGCACGCGCTGTCCCTGCGCGACTCGGGCGTCGACGTCCGCGTCGGACTGCCGGAGGGGTCGAAGAGCCGCGAGAAGGCGGAGGCAGAGGGGCTGCGGGTGCTCTCCCCGGCCGAGGCGGTCGAGGAGGCCGACCTGATCATGGTCCTCGCGCCCGACCACATCCAGCGCAAGCTGTACGCCGAGTCCATCGAGCCCAACCTCGTGGAGGGCGACGCGCTCTTCTTCGGGCACGGCTTCAACATCCGGTTCGGCTACATCACCCCGCCCGCGGGGGTCGACGTGTGCATGGTCGCGCCGAAGGGACCCGGTCACCTGGTCCGGCGGGAGTACGAGGCCGGCCGCGGCGTACCCGTCCTGGTGGCGGTGGAGGAGGACGCCACCGGCAAGGCCTGGGACCTCGCGCTGTCCTACGCCAAGGCGATCGGCGGGCTGCGCGCCGGCGGCATCAAGACCACCTTCACCGAGGAGACCGAGACCGACCTGTTCGGTGAGCAGGCCGTGCTGTGCGGCGGGGCCTCCCAGCTGGTCCAGTACGGCTTCGAGGTGCTCACCGAGGCCGGCTACCAGCCGGAGGTCGCCTACTTCGAGTGCCTGCTCGATATAAAGCTCATCGTCGACCTGATG
>JBOHDW010000238.1:0-7359 GCA_050700795.1 Nocardioidaceae bacterium
CATCTGGCTGCTGGCGCAGCCAGATGTGATGACGTCCGGCGGAGGGGGACCGGTTAGTCTCGACTCCCGAAGGGAGCCCCTGATGACACCGACCACGGATGACCCGACGATCGGAAAGCTCGTCGTCGATGCGAGCCGCGACGTCTCCAGCCTGATCCGCAACGAGATCGCGCTCGCAAAGTCCGAGCTCAAGATCAGCGTCAAGGCCGGCGGGACGGGCATCGCCCTCTTCGCGGGCGCCGCCTTCCTGGCGTTGCTGTCGGTGATCGTGCTCTCGGTGGCGCTCGCCTTCTTCCTGCACATGACCGGCCTCAGGCTCGCCTGGTGCTTCCTGATCGTCGCGGCCGTCTACCTCCTGGTCGCCGGCCTCCTCGCGTTCGTCGGGCTCCGCAAGGTCAAGCAGGTGCGAGCCCCGGAACGGGCGATCGGCCAGGCCCAAGGGGCCACGGGCGTCTTCAAGCGTGGCTGACCAGCCCGACATCGCCCGGTCGATCGAGCTCCCCGGTCCCTGGCAGCACCGGTACGTCGCCGCGAACGGCGCGCGCTTCCACGTCACCGAGGCCGGAACCGGCCCGCTCGTCCTGCTCCTGCACGGTTTCCCCGAGTTCTGGTGGAGTTGGCGCGACCAGATCCCCGCGTTGGCCGACGCCGGCTTCCGAGTGGCCGCGATGGACCTGCGGGGGTACGGCGGATCCGACAAGACCCCTCGAGGCTATGACCCGTTCACCCTGGCGCAGGACGTCTCGGGGGTGGTCCAGGCACTGGGGGAGAGCCAGGCCCGGGTGATCGGCCACGGCTGGGGCGGGTACCTCGCCTGGGCGACCGCGGTGCTGCATCCGCGGGAGGTCGCGGCGGTCGCGGCGCTCTCTGCACCACACCCCTCGGTGATGCTGCGTGCGCTTCGACGCGGTCGCCGGGTCGGCGCCCTGGGGCACGTGTTGGCGATGCAGCTGCCGATGCTGCCCGAACGACGGCTGGCCGACGCGGAGAGCGGGTACCTGCATCACCATCTGCGTTCGTGGAGCGGGTCGGCGTACTTCCCGACCGACGAGGTGGTCAGCACCTACCAGGCCGCGATCGGCCTGTGGCCGGCCTCCCACTGTGCGCTGGAGTACCACCGCTGGCTGTTCCGCTCCCGGCTCCGCGCCGACGGCCGGCGGTTCAACGCCAGCATGCGTACGCCGGTCACCCAGCCCACCTTGTGCCTCACCGGCGCCAACGACCCGGCAGTCCCGCCGGCGTTGGTCGAGGCATCGGGCGGCCGAGTCTCCGGGCCGTTCACCGCCCACGTCCTGGACGGGGTCGGCCACTTCGTCCACGAGGAGGCGCCGACCCGCGTGAACGCCTTGCTCCTCGACTGGCTCGGCTGACGCCCCCCAAACCGATTCGTCTGCCATCTTCCTCCGCAAAACAGACGAAAGACCGCAGACGAATCGGTGGTTAGGCGCAGCCGCCGGTGCTCACCGGCGCGTCGGAGTCGAGGCCGGCCGCGACCGCGGGAGCGACCTGCTTGGCGGTGAGGGCGTACCCCGTGTCGTTGTCACTCACCGAGGCGGCGAAGACGACACCGAGCACCCGGCCGGCCGACGACACCACGGGACCACCGGAGTTGCCGGGGCGCACCAGGCCGCGCAACGAGTACACCTCGCGCAGCACCGCGCCGTTGCCATAGATGTCGGGGCTGCGCAGCCGCTGTTCGGAGCGGATCCGCGCGGGCTGGGTGTTGTACGGCCCGTCCTCGGGGTAGCCGAGGATCGCCGCCGCTTCCCTGGGCGCAGCGTGGGTGTCGAACTTCAGGGTCGGTGACTCCACCCCGTCAACCGCGAGCACGGCCACGTCGGTCTCCGGGTTGTAGTAGACGACGGTGGCGGCCATCTCGTTGTCGTTGACGATCACCGCAGGGTGTCGTACGCCGGCGACCACGTGTGCGTTGGTCATCACCCGGTTCGAGGAGAACAGGAAGCCCGAACCCTCCACGCCACGACCGCAGACGTTCTCCCCGCGCACCTTCACCACGCTCCGCTGCGCTCGCTCCACGTCGGGGTCCCGGACGATCCTGGCCGGTGGCGGTCCGACCTTGACGATCCGCTCGGGAGCGAACGGCTCGAGGTAGCGGGGGAAGAAGCTGGCCCCCACCACGTCGTTGAAGGAGTTCATCGCCTGGACCACCTGTGTCGGGACCACGGCATCGACCCGCTTGAGGATCGTGGAGTCGCGTACCTCCGCGCTCACCCAGTGCAGCCGGGCGCCGGTGACCGCGACCCCGAGAGCCCATGCGACGACAAGCACCGCCGCCATGCTCAACGCGGCGCCTCCGACGGCATCGAGGGCCCGGACCGGCTGCCACCGGATCTTGTCGCGGATCCGGGAACCGAAGAACTGCAGGATCGCCTGACCGAACGACGCACACACGAGTACGACGAACAGGGCGGCCAGCGACACCCAGAGCGCCGGCGACACATTGCCGAGCAGATGCGGCACGACCCAGACGCCGAGGATGCCGCCCAGGATGAGCCCGGCGGTCGCGAACGCCCCCGAGATGAACCCCTGCCAGTAGCCCGACACGGCATAGGCCACCACGAGCACGACCAACAGCCAGTCGAGGACGTTCACGCGCTACCTCACTCGTCGGACGTCGAGGGGGGCCGACGAGCGACCAGCATATGGTCCGGAACGTCCAACATCCGGTCGGCGTCCCACTCGCGTGTCCAGCCGACGATGTCGAACAGCCGGGCGATGATTCCCGCGGTGAACCCCCACAGGATCAGCTGCTTGTCGTCCCCGATGAGGAAGCCCGGGCCGACCCAGCCGGACGGATGCCGGACCGAGACCCGGTTCCGCGCGTCGAGCAGCTCGTCGATCGGCACCCGGTAGACCGCGTGCACCTCGCGCGGGTCAACCACGGAGACCGGGCCGGGTGTCGCCCACCAGGCGAGCACCGGGGTGACCGCGAAGTTGGTGGGTGGTAGCCACAGCGGGGGCAGCGTCCCGAAGACCCGCACGCCCGCCGGGTCGACGCCGGTCTCCTCCCGGGCCTCCCGAAGCGCGGTCTCCTCCGGGGAGGTGTCGCCCACGTCGACCGACCCGCCCGGGAACGACACCTGACCGGGATGACTGCGCATGTCGTGGGCCCGTTCGGTGAGCAACAGGTCATGGCCGTGCTCCTGGTCACCGAACAGCAGCAGGACGGCACCCTCTCGCGGCCGTACGCCGTCCGGAGGGTGCAGCTCGGTGAGCTCCCCCATCGTGAGCTCGCCCGCCATGCGGCGTACCGGTTCGAGCCAGTCGGGGAGCTCCTGCGCACCGGCGGTCATGAGACGTCGACCCCGAGGTGACTTCGGACCAGGTCGCTCAGCTGGGCGTAGGACCGGACCAGCACGAACCGTACGTCGGTCACCCGCCCCTCGGCGTCGACGAACACCAGCCCCGGAAGGCCGCGCACGACGACGGGCGACGAGCTGCCGGGACGGTGCAGGGCTGCGCGGAGGTTCCCGACCGGGTCGGCCAGCAACGGGTAGGTGACCCCCGCCGTCCGCGCCAGCGCGATGGCCCGGGCGGGAAGGGTGTCGAGGTAGTCGACACCGACGACGCTGACCCGCCCCGCCCCGTCACGCGACAACCGCTGGTAGTAGGGCAGCTCCTGCCGGCACGGCCCGCACCACTGGGCGAAGAGGTTGATGACCAGCGGGCCGCGCAGCCGCGACAGGGTGACCGTCGGGCCGCCGCCGAGGCAGGGCAGCGGAATCTCGGGCAGCGCGTTCACCCCGGTCGCCGGGGAGTCGGCTCCGGTGCGGCAGGTGGTGATGCCGGCGGCCCTCTTGGCGGCGCGCAACGCCGGCGTGTCCACCCTCACCCCGGTGCTGCCCTCACCCTTCAGGGCGGGCTTCTCGGCCTGACAGCCGGTCAGCAGCAGCGCGCCGACGACGAGCCCCGCCACGAGCAGCGGTGCGGCTCTGGTCATGCCCGCCCCTCTGTGCGCACGAGCCTCGCGGCCTTGACGGCGTCGGTCGGCCCCTCGCCGTACGCCGGGCACCAGCGCGCGATCGGGCAGACGCCGCAGGCGGGGTTGCGCGCGTGGCACATCCTGCGGCCGTGCCAGATCAGGTGGTGCGAGAGCATCGTCCAGTCGCGTTTCGCGAAGAGCGCACCGACCTCGTGCTCGACCTTGACCGGGTCGGTCGAGTCGGTCCAGCCGAACCGTCGGGCGAGTCGGCCGAAGTGGGTGTCGACGGTGATCCCGGGGATGTCGAAGGCGTTTCCGAGTACGACGTTCGCGGTCTTGCGGCCCACCCCCGGGAGGGTGACCAGCTCCTTGAGGCTGGGGGGGACCCGGCCGTCGTACCGTTCGACCAGCGCCTGGGAGAGCTTCAGCAGGGACTGGGTCTTGGCGCGGAAGAACCCGGTGGGCTGGATCAGTGCCTCGAGCCGCTCCCGGTCGGCCGCGGCCATCGCCGGGGCGTCCGGGTAGGCCGCGAACAACGCCGGGCGGACCGCGTTGACCCGCTTGTCGGTGGTCTGCGCGGAGAGCACCGTGGCCACCAGCAGCTCGAAGGGGTTGTCGAAGTCCAGCTCGCAGGTGGCGTCGGGATAGGTCTCGGCGAGCACCCGGTCGATCTTTCGGGCACGGCGTACCAGGGTCGTGTCGGGCACGCAGACAGCCTACGGGCGGCGTACGTGGCGGTTGCCGCCGGTGATGGGCCAGACTGTGACCTGGCACACGCTGCCCGGCGGTCGTGCGGCGCGTCGAGTCAGGAGGACCCGGTGAACCACGACGTTCTGCGTCACGCCCTGCTCTTCCACGAGCTCGACGACGAGGCGTCCGAGGCGCTGCGGGCCTCGATGACCGAGAGCCACCTGCGGCGGGGCGAGGTGCTCTTCCACGAGGGTGATGCCGGCGACAAGCTCTATGTGGTCACCGACGGCAAGGTGAAGCTCGGGCGCACGTCCAGCGACGGCCGGGAGAACCTGCTCGCGATCCTGGGTCCGGGTCAGATGTTCGGGGAGCTGTCACTGTTCGACCCCGGGCCGCGCTCGGCGACGGTCACCGCGGTCACCGACACCACGCTGGCGTCGCTGTCTCACGAGGACCTGCTGCGCTGGCTCGACGGCCGTCCGGCCGTCGCCCGCGCACTGCTCGCCCAGCTGGCCGGTCGGCTGCGCCGCGCCAACGACGTGGTGGCGGACCTGGTCTTCTCCGACGTGCCGGGGCGAGTCGCCAAGGCCCTGCTCGACCTCGCCGACCGCTTCGGCCGGACCGCCGACGACGGCGTGCACGTCCACCACGACCTCACCCAGGAGGAGCTCGCCCAGCTCGTCGGGGCCTCCCGGGAGACGGTGAACAAGGCGCTGGCCGACTTCGCGTCGCGCGGCTGGCTCCGCCTCGAACCACGCTCCGTGGTGATCATGGACATCGACCGTCTCGCCCGTCGCGCCCGCTGACCCCTCCCGCCCTGCCGCCCTGCCGCCTCGCTTTCTCGTTGAGAAGGGGGTTCTGCCCCGTTGAGAAGGGGGTTCTGCCCCCCATTCGGTACGGCGATCAGCGGGCCAGCGCCGTACGCAGCCGACCGGTCCACTCGTGGATCGCCTCGGCGGTGAACGACTCCTTCGTCAGCACGATCACCAACCACCCGTGCGCGCGAAGCCAGGCGCGCCTTGCGGCGTCGTACCTGCGCTGCCGCGGGGAGGAGTGGAACTGCTCACCGTCGTACTCGACCGCGATCTTGTGTTTCGGGTACGCCAGGTCCAAGCGGTACGTCGGCACGCCATTGACCGCCACCCACACCTGCAGATCGGGAATCGGCAAGCCGCGAGCGGCGATCTCCCACCTGACCCATGACTCACTCACCGACTCGGCGCGTGGGTCGGCGAGCGGGGCGATCTCGCGAAGCCGGACCACCCCGCGACGGCGGAAGTACCTCGGCAGCAGCGCCCGGATGTCCGCCTCGGTGAAGCCGTGGGCTCGCATCAGCGCGTCGATCGCGGCCAGCCCGTGGCGCGGCGAGAGCTTGCAGCCCAGATCGAGCGCCGTACGCAACGGCGTCGTGACCGGAACGCGGGCGACCACGGTGATGTCCTCGAGGAGCAGGTCGCGACTCCCTCCCGCGACCTCACCGCGGTGGGTCGGCTCATGACCGCGAAGCGCGTAGGTCTCCAGGCGCGGGAGGACCTCCAGCTCGAAGAGGTCCAAGGTGTTGACACCGTGCAACCACGCGGCGGTGCGGTCGCAGGCCACCACGAACGGGGTCATCACGAGCCTGGCCGCTTGGGCTCGCAGCAGAATCGAGTCCGGTACGTCGTTGCGCACGAACACTCCGCGCATCAGGCGGCGTACCCGGCGGTTGCTGAGGTCCGTGTCGAGCCGCCTGCGCGAGATGCCGAGCTCCTCCGCACGGGTCCGGGTGAACGGGTGAGCGGGATAGCTGGGTGCCACCATCATCGGGTCAGGATGGCCTCGACGAGCCGGGGTGGCTCTCCCCTCGGTCCGGGCGTGGGGATCACGGTTCGGTTGCCGGCGGTGGGGACGATTCCCGGCCCGTCGTACGCCGAGAAACGGGGCAGAACCCCCTTCTCAATGGGGCAGAACCCCCTTCTCAACGAGAGGGGCGGCGGAGGAACTCCAGCTGGGCCCGGACGGAGAGCTCGGCCGCCGGCCACAGGACCGGGTCGACGTCGGCGTACACCGACTCCACGATCCGGCGCGGAAGCATCACCGGGTCGACCGACTCGGGCGAGGCGGCGATCGACTCCAGCGCCGCGCGGACCTGTTCGAGGCGTTCGGCCCGATGCGCGAGGTAGTGATCGAGAACCGCCAGCGCGTCGGCGATCACCGGCCCGTGGCCCGGCCAGATCGTGCGCGCCTCGCGAGCCTCGGCCAGGGCATGCAACCGGTGCAGTGACCCCAGGTAGGCGCCGAGCTCTCCGTCGGGGTGGGCCACCACCGTCGTGCCGCGGCCGAGCACCGTGTCCCCCGTGAGTACGGCGTCCTCCGCCGGCACCAGGAACGACAGGGAGTCCGACGAATGGCCCGGCGTCGCGACCACGTGGAGCTCGAGCCCGTCGACCTCGACCCGGTCGCCGTCGCCGAGCCCCTCACCGCCGTAGAGGTGCGCGGGGTCCAGTGCCCGCACCCCACAGCCTGCCCGTACGGCGAACTCCCGCGCCGCCTCCGAGTGGTCCAGGTGCCCGTGCGTGAGGAGTACGACGCCCACGGCGCCGGCCCGCTCCGCCACCGCATCGAGATGAGCCTCGATCAACGGCCCGGGGTCGACCACCACGGAGCGGCGTGCCCCCGGCTCGCGCAGGATCCAGGTGTTCGTTCCGTCGAGGGTCAGCACGTCGGCGTTCGGCGCCAGCACACAC
>JBOHDW010000239.1:0-3455 GCA_050700795.1 Nocardioidaceae bacterium
GACCGGGTTCTCGGGGTGATCGCCCGCAACACGAACCTGCTGGGTGTGCGTACGCCGAGCCGGCTCGAGCTCGCCTACCTCCAGGCGGCCACCGACCTGACCCAGATGATCGCGCACGGCTTCTTCCCAACTCCGGGGCAGCGCTCCGACCATGCCGACTCGCCCCGGGTCGGGGACGGCTTCGTCCGGGTCGACGCCGCGGGCCGAGTGGCCTACGCGAGTCCCAACGCGACGTCGGTCTATCGCCGGCTCGGGCTGACCACCGACCTGAACGGGCTCAACCTGGCCGACACCACCCGCGCCTTGGTGCCCCCCGCGAGCCGGTCCGACGAGGAGCTGCTGAGCGCGGTCCTCGGGGGGCGGCTGCCGCGGGACACGGAGATCGGGACCGCCGACACCGTGCTCATCCTGCGGTCGATCCCGTTGCGGCCCACGGGTCAGCAGATCGGCGGGCTGGTGCTCCTCCGGGACGTGAGCGACCTGCGCCGGCGTGACCGTGACCTGGTCACCAAGGACGCCACCATCCGCGAGATCCACCACCGGGTGAAGAACAACCTGCAGACCGTGGCGGCCCTGCTGCGTCTGCAGTCTCGTCGCCTGCAGAACCCGGAGGCCCACGCCGCGCTGGACGAGGCGGTACGCCGCATCGGGTCGATCGCCCTGGTCCACGAGACACTGAGCCAGACCTTCGACGAGCGGGTGGAGTTCGACGCCATCGCCGATCGGCTCCGGGTAATGGTGACCGAGGTGAGCTCACCGGCCGGCCAGGTGGTCTCGAGGCGCGAAGGCAGCTTCGGTTCCATCACCGGAGAGGTTGCGACCCCCCTGGCGATGGTGCTCACCGAGGTGCTCCAGAACGCGGTCGAGCACGGCTTCGGCTCGGGACCCGGGTCCTTGGTGGTGACCGCGACCCGGTCGGTGGGTCGGCTCCGGATCACCGTCGAGGACGATGGCGCCGGGCTGCCGGAGGGGTTCGACCTCGACGGGTCTGCCAGCCTGGGTCTGTCTATCGTGCGCACCCTGGTGGAGTCGGAGCTCGACGGCCAGCTGCAGGTCGGGCCCGGTTCGGCCGGTGGCACCCTGGTCGTGGTCGACGTGCCGGTGCGTTGAGGGGTTGCGCGGCTCAGGCGGTGCGCACGCGGGCCCGGGCGTTGCGGCGCTTCAGAGCGCGCCTCTCGTCCTCACTGAGTCCGCCCCAGACTCCGTGGTCCTGGCCCGCCTCCAGCGCCCACGCGAGGCACTGTTCGCGCACCTCACAGCGTCGGCAGACCTGTTTGGCCTCCTCGATCTGGAGGATGGCCGGTCCGGTGTTGCCGATCGGGAAGAACAGCTCCGGGTCCTCGTCGAGGCAGGCAGAGCGGTGACGCCAATCCATGGCGGCGGACTCCTTGTCGTGTTGCGCCTGGTATCTCCCCGCGGCCGCGTTCTTGTGAACACATTCACGAGGCTCGGCCTCGCACGGGTGTTGCCGGACGAGGTCGGGGTGACCACCGAACAGGACCGTGGACCCGAGATTGCTGCCCAACGGTGCCCGTGACTGGTGGCCACCCTGATCGTTGCAAGAGATGGGGGCGCGATCAACCCCTGATCGAGGTCACTTTGGTCACAGCGGGATCAGTTTAAGGTTCCCTCAGGTTGGTTGCCACATATCGGTCTAAATCGGGCGCACATCCCCACCTGCGTAGCATCCCTGCTCGTGACCACCCATCCACCGACGTCGCTGGTGACCGCGGCGGGGTTGGTCGGGATCGAGGCGCTGGGGGTGGTCGGGTACGGCGTCGCGCTGGTCCCCGCGGTGCACGCCTCGCGCCTGGCGCTGGGGCTGACCACGGCGGTCTTCTTCATCGGGTATGGCGTGGCCCTCGCCTTCTGCGCCCGGTCCCTGGTGCGGCTGCGGTCCTGGGCGCGCTCGCCGCTCGTGTTGTCCCAGCTGCTCCAACTGGGGCTCGCCTACAACTTCTGGAGCGGCAACGGCACCCTGCGAGCCATCTCGGCGGCCCTGGCGGTGGTTGCCGTCGTCGTCCTGGCCGCCCTGTTCTTGCCCGCCTCGACGAGGGCGCTGGAGACCGTTGAGGAGGCCGGACCCGACGGTTAGGCCGGGGGGCCGGGCACCTTCGTGCGCAGGCCGGCCAGCGTCGCGGTCAGCAGCCGGGACACGTGCATCTGGGAGATCCCGAGCTCCGCGGCGATCTGGGACTGGGTCATCCCGCGGAAGAACCGAAGGACCAGGAGGTGCCGCTCCCGCGGCTTCAGGGTGTTGAGCAGGAGCTTGATCGTCTCCCGGTTCTCGAATCGGTCGATGGCCTGGTCGTCGGCGCCGAGCACATCCAGGATCGAAGCCGCTGCGCCGGAGTCGTCGTCCTCGCCGGCGTCGAGCGACAACGCGGCGTAGGCGTTGGCCGCCTCCAGCCCCTCGACGATCTCCTCGTCTGAGACGCCGAGCTGCCCGGCGAGCTCGGCAACCGTGGGGGCTCGACCGAGCTTCTGGGTGAGCTCGCCGGTCGCCGTACCGATCGAGCTGCGCAGCTCCTGGAGCCGGCGCGGGACTCGGATCCACCAGCCGCGGTCGCGGAAGTGCCGCTTGATCTCGCCGAGGATCGTCGGGCTCGCGTACGTCGAGAACTGGATCCCGCGCTCCGGGTCGAACCCGTCGACCGCCTTGATGAGGCCGATGGTGCCGACCTGGACGAGGTCGTCGTACGGCTCGCCACGGTGGAGGAACCTTCGGGCGAAGTGTTCGACCAGGGGGAGGTGCATCGAGACCAACTCGTCGCGGGCCGCCGCGCGCCGCGGATCGGAGGCTGGTCCGCTCAGGGTCGCGAACAGCGCTTTGCTGCGGGCACGGCGCTCATCGACGACCGGGCCCGGCTCTTCGGGCGAGGCGGTCACCTCGCGCCGGCTGCCTCGGCGAGCCGGGAGAGGCGGATGGTGAGCTGGTCCCCGTCCACCTCGACATCCAACGAGCTGGTCAGCGCCGACAGCACCGTCCAGGCGAACCCGTCACGGCTGGGCTCTCGCGGCGCGTTGCAGACGGCCGTCACGGCCACGGTCAGCCGGGCGTCGTCGATGAAGAAGGAGCACTCCAGGTCGGAGGCAGGACGCGCCTCGGGCAGCAGGAGCGCACACGCCTCGTCCACGGCGATCCGAAGGTCCTCGATGTCGTCGAGGGTGAAGTCGAGGCGCGCGGCCAGCCCCGCGGTCGCCGTGCGCAGGATCGCCAGGTAGGCACTGTCGGCCGGGAGCCGAAGTTCGATGTCGGGTCGTCTGTCGTCCACATCGCCCCCTTTCGGCGCTCGGCAACGGACCGGGGCGGCGTACCGCTCCCGCTCGATCAGCCCTTCTTGGTCTCCCAGAAGATCTTGGCGATCTCGTCGATCTTGGCGAGAAGCTGGTCGGCGGTGTCCGCGTCCCTCGAGCCCTTGGTGCCGGTGGCGCCGGCGAGCGTGGTGGCCTCG
>JBOHDW010000240.1:0-5657 GCA_050700795.1 Nocardioidaceae bacterium
GACCAGACCGTTACGATTCAAGGGGCCCATCGCGGCCGGCGGGGGTGGCCAGAGGACGAGAGGAGGCGCAATGGGGTTGCTCCAGCGGTTCGAGAGCCGCCTCGAGCAAGCCGTCTCCGGGGCCTTCGCGAGGGCCTTCCGCAGCGCGGTCCAGCCGGTGGAGATCGCCTCGGCCCTGCAACGGGAGGTCGACAACTCCGCCCAGATCCTCTCCCGCAACCGGCGCCTGGTGCCCAACCAGTTCCACGTCGAGCTGTCCCCGCAGGACCACGCGCGCCTGACGCCGTACTCCGCGACCCTCGCCGGCGAGCTGACCGACATGCTGCGCGACCACGCCCAGGAGCAGTCCTACGTCTTCACCGGACCGGTCGCGATCTCGTTCGACGAGAGCTCCGACCTCACCACGGGCCGGTTCCGGGTCCGCAGTGCGGCGCTCGCCAAGGTGACCCCGTCGTCGGAGGGCGCGGTCTCCGACACGGCGGTACGCCGGGCCCGGGTGATCCTCGAGGTGAACGGGATGCGGCACCCACTCGACCCGCCGGGGATCGTCATCGGCCGCGGCACGGACGCCGACCTGCGCATCAACGACCCGGGGGTCTCGCGGCGGCACGCCGAGATCAGGGTCCAGCCGTCGGGCTCCGGGCCACCCGAGGTGAGCGTGATCGACCTGGGGTCGACGAACGGGATCTCGGTGAACGGCCACCCCGTCCAGCAGGCCGCCCTCGACGACGGCGCGGTCGTGCGGATCGGGAACACCACTCTGACGGTGCACCACGTCCCCGAACGCGGGGGCGATGAGTGAGTGAGCTGACCCTGGTCCTGATCCGGTTCGCCTATCTCGCGATCCTCTGGATCTTCGTCCTCTCCGCGATCTCCGTCATCCGCTCGGACATGTTCGGCGCACGCGTCGAGACCGTCCCCCGCAACGATCGTCGCGCCGAGCGGAGGGCCGCGAAGGCGCGGACCAAGCAGCCTCGGCGTACTCCTCGGGGCGCGCCCACCCAGGTCGCGATCGTCGAGGGTGCCAACTCCGGTGAGTCCATCCCCCTCGAGCAGGCGCCCCTGCTCATCGGCCGCGGCACCGACGCGGCGATCCGGCTCGACGACGACTACGTCTCGACCCGGCATGCTCGCATCGCCAGCTCGGGCGGCCAGTGGTTCGTCGAGGACCTCGGCTCGACCAACGGCACCTACATCGGGTCCCACCGGATCACCCAACCGACCACCCTCCAGCTCGGCAGCCAGGTCCGGATCGGCAAGACCACCCTCGAGCTGCGGAAATAGGCCGCGCCGGTGGACCAGAAGACGCTGAGCCTGCGCTACGCCGCCCTGTCGGACGTCGGGCGGGTACGCCGCGACAACCAGGACTCCGGCTACGCGAGCCCCAACCTGCTGGTGATCGCGGACGGGGTCGGCGGCGCCGCACGTGGTGACATCGCCAGCGCGACGGCGGTGACGATCCTGCGCCGTCTCGACGAGCCGCCCACCGGAGACATGCTCGAGGCGCTGGCGGGCGCGGTCCACCGGGTGCACGACCGGCTCGGCGAGCTGGTCGAGCACGACCCGGAGCTCGACGGCACGAGTACGACGATCACGGCGGCCCTCTTCGACGGGCACCGGCTCGGCGTCGCGCACGCCGGCGACAGCCGCGGGTACCTCCTCCACGACGGCGCGCTGACCCGCATCACCACCGACCACACGTTCGTGCAGAGCCTGATCGACGAGGGCCGGATCACCGAGGAGGAGTCCCGGACCCACCCCCACCGCAACCTGATCCTGCGCGCGGTCGACGGGATCCACGACACCGACCCCGACCTGTTCCTCGTCGACGTGGTGCCCGGCGACCGGATCCTGCTCTGCAGCGACGGCGCCTCGGGCTCACTCGACGACGGCCGGATCGCCGACATCCTCGCCTCCGGCGGGCTCGACTACGCGGTCATCGAGCTGGTCCGGGCGGCGCTTGGGGCGGGCAGCACCGACAACGTGACCTGCGTGGTCGCCGACGTCGTCGACGAACCGCCCGTGGAGGGGGCCGCGCCGATCGTCGTCGGCTCGGTCGCCGAGCCCACGAAGAGGGCGGCCACGCGGTCGCTCTTCCGCGGTCATCGCGGCGGCGACACGGGCGAGTTCGAGCCGGTGGCCGACGAGACCATCGACGACGACCCCGAGGAGCGGCGCTACGCCCCCCGGCCTCCGATGCGCAACAAGTGGGCGCGCCGCATCGGCGTACTCGTCCTGGTGCTGGCGGTCGTCGCGGGCGGGTGCCTGCTGGCCTACCGCTGGACCCAGCACCAGTACTACGTGGCCGCCTACCAGGGGAGGGTCGCCATCTTCCAAGGAGTCCCGGCGAAGGTGCCGGGACTGAGGCTGCACTCGGTGAAGCAGCAGACCCGGATCACCTTGCAGTCGCTGCCCGAGTACCGCGCCGCCCAGGTGCGGGCCGGCTTCGACGCGGACTCGCTCGCCGACGCTCGTGACATCGTGCGGCGGATCTTCGGCCTCGCCACCGTCTGCCCGACTCCCAAGCCGGCGGCCTCCCCGAGCGCGCACCCGACGAGGCGGCCGAGCAAGCACGCCTCGAAGCGGCCGAGCTCGTCGCCGTCCCCCACCGCGTCACCGAGCCCGACGGTCGTGCCACCCGACTGCATCCCGGCGGGCCCATGAGCACCCTCAACCCGGCCGCCGCCCTGCGCGGCTTCACCCACCGCCGCCGACGAGGCGCCGAGCTGTTCCTGCTGATCCTCAGCCTGGCCGTCGGGCTCGGGGCGTACGCCGCGGTCGGGCTCGGCGTCAAGGGCCGGGTGCCGACGGACTTCATCGAGTACGGCTCCTGGTTCGCCGCACTGTGCATTGCCTGTCATGTGGTGATCCGGCTCGTCGCGCCGTACGCCGACCCGGTGCTGCTGCCCATCGTGGCCGCGCTCAACGGGATCGGGCTGGCCGAGATCCACCGGCTCGACCTGAGCGGCGCCTCTCTCACCGGCCACCTCGCGTCGCGGCAGATGATGTGGATGACGGTCGGGGTGGTGCTCTTCGTCGGCGTGCTCGTCGGGGTTCGCGACCACCGCCGGCTGCAGGCCTTCACCTACACCCTCGGTCTCTTCGCGATCTTCCTGCTCGTGCTGCCGATGCTCCCGGTCGTCGGTGCGAGCCGCAACGGTGCCCGCATCTGGGTGGCCCTCGGGCCGCTGTCGTTCCAGCCGGGCGAGGTCGCCAAGGTCGCGTTGGTGCTCTTCTTCGCCGGCTACCTCGTGGTCCACCGCGACGCCCTGGCGCTGGCCGGACGCCGCTTCGCCGGGATCGACTTCCCGCGCGGGCGCGACCTCGGCCCCATCCTCGTGATGTGGCTGGTCAGCCTCGGCGTCCTGGTGTTCCAGGGTGACCTCGGCTCGTCCCTGCTGTTCTTCGGGCTCTTCGTGGTGATGCTCTACGTCGCCACCGAGCGCCCCGGATGGCTGGTGCTCGGCACCGTGATGTTCGCGGCCGGCTCCTACGTCGCCTACCTGGTCGTCGCCCACGTGCAACTGCGCGTCGACGCGTGGTTGCACCCGTTCGACCCGCACAGCAACTCCTACCAGCTCGTGCAGGGCATGTACGGCATGGCCTGGGGCGGGCTCGTCGGCCGTGGCCTCGGGCAGGGGTCGCCCGGGTTGATCCCGCTCGGCTTCTCCGACTTCATCATGGCCGCGCTCGGGGAGGAGCTCGGCCTCACCGGGGTGATGGCGATCCTGGTCCTCTACGGGATCATCGTCGAGCGAGGGCTCCGGATCGCGCTGGTCTGTCGAGACGCGTTCGGGAAGATGGTCGCGGCCGGGCTGGCGATCGCCATCGCCCTGCAGGTGTTCGTGGTCGTCGGCGGGGTCATGCGGCTCATCCCGCTCACCGGGCTCACCACCCCGTTCCTGTCGTACGGCGGCTCGTCGCTGGTGGTGAACTGGGCGATCATCGCGCTGCTGCTGCGCATCTCCGACCAGGCCCGCCGCCCGCCGCCCGACCTCACCCCGACGGCCGCCGATGACGACGCCACCCAGGTGGTGGTGCTGCGATGAACCGGCCCATCCGGATCATGTCGATCTTCTGCATGGCGCTCTTCTTGGCCCTGCTGGTCAACGCCACCTACCTGCAGTACGTCGACGCCGGCAAGCTCAACTCCCGCAACGACAACAAGCGGGTGCGCGACGCGGAGTTCTCCCGCAAGCGGGGGGCGATCCTCGTCGGTGGCCGGCAGGTCGCCGAGAGCAAGCCGGTCAACGACCAGTACAAGTACCTCCGGTCCTACCCGCAGGGCCGCGAGTACGCCCCGCTGACCGGCTACTACTCCTACATCTACGGCCGCAACGCGGTGGAGCTGACCCAGAACGACATCTTGTCCGGCTCCGACCCGCGGCTGTTCGTCAACCGCGTCGTGGACCTGTTCGGGAACAGCCAGCCGAAGGGTGGGACGGTCTCGTTGACCATCGACCCCAAGGCGCAGCAGGCGGCGTACGAGGGGCTCGCGGCGCTCAACCGTGGTCGTCGTACCCAGGGTGCGGTGGTGGCGATCGAACCGTCGACCGGGCGCATCCTGGCCCTGGCCACCTCCCCGACGTACGACCCGAACCGGCTGTCGTCGCACAACTTCAAGAACGTCACGCGCGCCTGGAAGAAGCTCACCACCGACCCGCTCCAACCCATGCTCGACCGGGCGATCCAGGAGCGCTACCCGCCCGGGTCGACCTTCAAGCTGGTCACCGCCGCGGCCGCGCTCTCGACGGGCCGCTACACGCCGAACACGATCGTCAAGGGTGGCGCCGAGCTGCGCGTGCCGACCATGAGCAAGCCGCTGACCAACGAGAACGGCACGAACTGCGGGGGCGACCGGATCACCCTGACCCAGGCGCTCGAGGTCTCGTGCAACGTGTCGTTCGGCTCGATCGGTCTCAAGATCGGTCAGGACGCGATCCACGCCCAGGCCGAGAAGTTCGGCTTCGGGCAGACCTACCTGTCCGACCTCAACGGGCAGGTCCCGAGCGTCTTCCCGACCAACCTCGACCAGCCCCAGACGGCGCTGTCGGCCATCGGCCAGTTCGACGTCGCGACCACCCCGCTACAGATGGCGATGGTCGCCGCCGGGATCGCCAACGGCGGCACGGTGATGCGCCCCTACCTCGTCGACGAGGTGCGCGCGCCCGACCTCTCGGTGCTCGACAAGACCACCCCGGAGCCGTTGCACAACCATGCGATCTCCGCGTCGGTCGCGCGTGACCTCACCCAGATGATGATCGGCGTGGTCGCGCACGGCACCGGCACCACCGCGCAGATCCCAGGGGTTCTGGTGGCCGGCAAGACGGGTACGGCCCAGAGCGAGAAGTCGCGGCCGCCGTACGCCTGGTTCGTGTCGTTCGCTCCCGCCGACAACCCGAAGGTCGCGGTCGCCGTACTCATCCAGGACGCTGGTGTCGCGCGGGACGCGATCTCGGGGAGCGGCCTGGCGGCGCCGATCGCGAAGCGCGTGATGGAGGCGGTGATCTCGCCATGACGGACGTGAGGGACCTCGTGACTGCCAGCATTGACCAGGACAACGGCAAGGGCGACTGATGACACAAGGCAACGACGACGGGCCGCGCGTCGGCAACGGGCGCTACGAGCTCGGGCCGCTGCTCGGGCGTGGCGGGATG
>JBOHDW010000241.1:0-3826 GCA_050700795.1 Nocardioidaceae bacterium
CGTGCGCGCCCTGCAGTTCCCTCGGGCGGTCCTGCCGATCGCGACCACCCTGCGGGCGTTCCTGTTGCTGCTTAACTCCCTGGTCGTGATGCTCCCCATCCTGGTGCTCAGTGGCGAGCCCGTGACCTGGCGGTGGCTGATGCTCGTGCCGGTCCTGGCGCTGACGTCGTTGTTCTGCCTGAGCGTCGGCTTCGTCACGGCCCGCATCGGTGCGTTGATCCCGGACACGACGCAGGTGCTGCCGTTCGTGGCCCGGGTCTGGACCTACGCGTCGGGCGTGATGTTCAACATGCAGGTGTTCACGGCCGGCCATCCCGGATGGATCGGCACCACCCTGACCCTGAACCCGGGCTACGTGTACCTCACGCTGGCTCGAAGCACGTTGCTCGTGGGGAGCCCGGCCACCACCATGAACTGGGTCGCCGGCGTGCTCTGGGCCGTCGTTCCTCTCGCGGCCAGCTATCTCTACTTCTGGCGTGGTGAGGAGGGCTACGGCAATGTCTGACCCCACCGCCACGAAGAGGGTCCCGAAGCAGGCACCGAAGCAGGCACCGAAGCAGGCACCGAGTCCGACCGTCGTCGTCGACGACGTCCACCTGGTCTACCGCATGATCGGCAAGCGCTCGGGCGGAGCCGCGGGCGCCGTCCGGCGCATGCTGCTGCGTGACGAACGACCCGGCCAGCGCTCCATCCACGCCGTTCGGGGGGTCAGTCTGACCGCCTACCGCGGGGAGGCGATCGGACTGATCGGGCCTAACGGCTCCGGAAAGTCCACCCTGCTCCGCGCCGTCGCCGGCCTCATGGCGCCGTCACAGGGCCACGTGTGGACCCGCGGCCAGGCATCTCTGCTCGGTGTCTCGGCCGCGATGATGGCGGCGATGTCCGGGGACCAGAACATCCTGCTCGGCTGCCTGGCCATCGGGATGACCCCGACCGAGATCGCCGAGCAGTACGACGCGATCTGCGACTTCGCGGGTATCGGCGAGGCCGTGCACCTGCCGATGAGCACCTACTCCTCCGGGATGGGCGCCCGGCTCCGGTTCGCCATCGCCGCCGCCCGGGCTCCGGACATCCTGCTCATCGACGAGGCGCTCGCCACCGGCGACGCGGACTTCCGGCGCCGCAGTGAGGCGCGCATCCAGGAGCTGCGCGAGAAGGCCGGCACGGTGTTCCTCGTCAGTCACGGACTCGGCATCATCCGACACACCTGCAGCCGGGCAATCTGGCTCGAGGAGGGAAAGATCATGGCCGACGGCGAAGCCACCGCGGTCGTCGACGCCTACGAGAACCGTCATGATCCCGACGCGGTCGAAGAGCGACTGGCCGCCGTACGACAGACCGGAGGACAGGCGCGTGGGTTCGCCGACGAAAGCACCATCTAAGCCGTTGGCCCCCGGCGGCCTGACCAAGCTGTCGACGTGGGAGGAGCGACTCCGGCGGCGGACCCGCGCGGGCGTCTCGAAGCGCGGGGTGACCCGGCGCGGTCTCAAGCGCTGGGGGCTGCGCCTGGTCGTGACGGTGGCGGCGCTGGCCCTCCTCGGCTATCTGGCCGTCGTGGCGGTGCACATCGCCACCTCCGCCATGTGGTTCGACTCGGTGCACGCGGGCTCTGTGTACGCGACGATCGTCGGGGCCCAGCTCCTGCTCTTCGGCGTCTTCGCCATCCTCGCCGGCCTCGTGGGGGGGCTGACGCTGCTCGCCCTGGTCCGCCTCCAGGCTCGGCTCGACTTCTCCGCGGACAACGACACCATCCGGTGGACGTTCCGAAGGTACGAGCCGCGCGTGCGGGCCCTCCTGTTCCTTCTCGTGGTGGTGGTGCCGGCGGTCCGGGTGGGGAGCAGTGCGGCCTCCGGCTGGCAGACCTATCTGTTGTGGCGGCACGCCACGCCCTGGCACGCGAGCGACCCACAGTTCCACAGGGACATCTCGTTCTTCGTCGAGGTCTTCCCGTTCCACCTGATGGTGGTCACCCTCCTCGCACAGGCGCTGTCGTACGGCCTGGGGATCGCGCTCATCGGCGGCTACTGGTACGGCGGGTGGCGGCTGAGAGGGGGGCCCCGCAAGATCACTCGGGGGATGACCCGGCTCGCGTCGGTCCTGGTCGCCGCCTATTTGATCCTGGCGGCGGCTCGGTACTGGCTGTCCCGCTACGCGCTCACCACCTCCCGGCGCGGACCCGTGACCGGGCTGGGTTACACCGATGTGCACGCGGGGCTCCCCACGAAGCAGATCATGGCGGCGGTCGCGCTGGTCGGCGCTGTCGTCGTACTCGTCAGTGCACTGCGTGCCTGCCGGCTGCGCGCGCTGGTCGCCGTGGTGGCCGTGGTGGCCGTGGCCGCGGCCGTGATCGGCTCCGCGGTGCCCTCGCTGGTATATCGCTTTCGCGAGGTCCCCAGCACCGCGAAGGTCGACCTCGCCGAGATCACTCACAACCAAAGGGCCACCCTTGCGGCGTTCGGCCTTGAAGGGGACGTCACGACGGCGTCGTACGCCGCGTCGGACACGGGTGATACCGCAGCCGTGCTGCGGCTGGCCCACCAGACCGCACAGATCCCCGTTATCGACCCGAACAAGCTCTCGCCGACGTTCAACGCCCAACAACAGCTCCAGTCCTACTACGGTTTCAAGTCGACCCTGGACGTGGGTCGCTATCAGATCGGTGGCCGCTCCCGGGACGTGGCGCTGGCCGTGCGCGAGCTGCGGCCCGGCGGCATCCCCCATGCAAGCTGGGTGAAGACGCATCTCGTGTACACCCACGGGTACGGCGTCGTGGCCGCGCCGACGACCGTGGTAGATCCGCGAACGGAGAGCCCGGTGTACCTCGACGGCGGGCTGCCGCCCGGCCACCAGATCGCGGTGACCCGGCCTCAGGTCTACTTCGGGCAGGCGTTCGCAGGCTCCTCCTACTCGATCGTGGGCCAGCCGTCCGGCAACCATGTGAGGGCGGAGTTCGACCACCCCAGTGACAAGGGGGCGTCGAGCGCGTCGTACACGACCTATCGCGGTCACGGCGGGATCCCGATCGGCTCGCCGCTGCGCCGGTTGATCTTCGCCATCCAGATGCACGACCCGAACATCCTGTTCAGCTCCGAGCTCAACGGCGACTCGCGGCTGCTGACCGTGCGCAACCCCCGTGCCCGGGTCGCCCGGGTGGCGCCCTGGCTCACCCTGGACGGGGATGTCTACCCGGCCGTCGTCGACGGCCGTATCGAGTGGATCGTCGACGGGTACACGACCTCGTCGAGGTATCCCGACTCCCAGCTGGTCAACCTCGGTGCGGCCAGCAGGACCACGCTGACCGCGCACGGCGCCTCGGTCGCCCAGTCGAGCCGCCCGGTCAACTATCTGCGCAACTCGGTCAAGGCGGTCGTCGACGCCTACAGCGGCAGGGTGTCCCTCTACGAGTGGAACCAGCGCAGCGAGCCGGACCCGCTTCTCAAGGCCTGGGAGGCGGTCTTCCCGGGGCTGGTGCAGCCGCAGTCTCACATCGCCCCCGCGCTGCTTTCCCAGCTGCGATACCCCACGGATCTGTTCAACGTGCAACGCACCCTGCTGGCCAAGTACCTGGTCAAGAACCCGGCGGACTTCTACAGCGGCAATGACTTCTGGCGGGTGCCCACCGACCCGACGGTCGGAACGAGCGCCACGTCGACGTCGCCGTATCCGTCGAGGTACATCTCGATGTCCGCGGACGGGTACGGCGTTCAGCGCTTCTCGCTGTCCAGCCCGATGGCGACCCTCACCGGACGCCAGCTCGCGGGGTTCATCTCCGTGGACGCCGAGCCGGGATCGGGCTACGGGAAGTTCACCGTGCTCAGGTTCCCCT
>JBOHDW010000242.1:0-4991 GCA_050700795.1 Nocardioidaceae bacterium
GGACCGGTCACCGTCCCACGGGCCGAGCTCGAGCATCTGGGAGCGGGCCTGTTCGACGGTGCTGAAGCCCAGGCCATGACCCATCTCGCCGGCGATGCCGGCGAGCACGCGAAGGTCGGGAACCGAGCCGACTTCATCGAGGACCTTGCCGAACGGGCGGACCCGACCCTCCCAGTCGACGAAGGTGCCCGCCTTCTCGGCGACGGCGGCGACCGGGAAGACCACGTCGGCGAGGCGGGTGACCGGGGTCTCGCGCACCTCCAGGCTGACCACGAAGGGGACCGACGCCATCGCGGCGCGTGCTCCGGCGGGGTCGGTGAAGTCGGCGGGGTCCACGCCGCCGACGAGCAGCCCCTTCAGCCGGCCCGCCGCGGCGGCCGCCAGGATCGCGTCGGCGTCGCGACCGGCGCCCTCGGGAACCGTGCAGCCCCAGTCGGCACCGACGTCGACCCGGGCCCGGGCGTCGGCCACGGGGCGCCCGCCGGGCAGCAGGTTCGGCAGGCAGCCGACCTCGACGAGTCCGCGGTCACCGGCGCGGCGCGGCACCCAGGCCAGCCGCGCGCCGGTCGTGGCGGCCAGGGCGAGGGCGGCCGAGAGCGCTCCGGCCACGGTGGCCATCCGCTCACCGACCAGGATCACCCCGCCCGCGTTGAGAGCCACGTCCCCGTCTTCGGCAAGCGCGCCGATGGCCGCGGGCTCGCCTCCCGGGGCGGTCCGCAGCAGGGTGCCCCTCATCTTGCTCAGGCCACGGGACGTGAACGGCGCGATCGAGTAGATCCGGGTGCCCCTGCCGGCAGCCTTGCGCAGCCGGAGGAAGACGATCGGGGACTCGTCCTCGGGCTCGAAGCCGACGAGCACGACCGTCTTGGCCGCCTCGAGGTCTGCGTAGGTCACCGTCAGGGCGGTGGCGGCGACGTGCGCGGCAAGGAAGTCGGCCTCCTCGACCGAGTGCGGACGGGAGCGGAAGTCGATGTCGTTGGTGCCGAGCGCGACGCGGGCGAACTTGCTGTAGGCGAAGCCGTCCTCGGCGGTGAGGCGGCCCCCCGTGAGCACACCTACGGCACCGGCGGCACGGAGCCCCTTCGCGGCGATGGCGAACGCCTCGGGCCAGGAGGCCGCGCGGTGCTCGCCGGTCTCCTCGTCGCGGACCAGCGGGTGGGTCAGCCGGTCGCCCTGCCGGGTGGACACGAAGGCGAACCGGCCCTTGTCACAGTTCCACTCCTCGTTGACGTCCGGGTCGCTCCCGGCGAGCCGTCTGGTCACCTTGCCGCGACGGTGATCCGTGCGCAGAGCGCAGCCCGAGGCACAGATCTCGCACACCGTCGGGCTCGAGACCAGGTCGAACGGCCGGGCCCGGAACCGGTACGCCGTCGAGGTCAGCGCGCCGACCGGGCAGATCTGGATGGTGTTGCCCGAGAAGTACGACTCGAACGGCTCATCCTCGTAGATGCCCACCTGCTGAAGCGCGCCGCGCTCGAGCATGTCGATGAACGGGTCCCCGGCGATCTGCTGGGAGAACCTGGTGCACCGGGCGCACAGCACGCACCGCTCGCGGTCCAGCAGGATCTGCGCCGAGATGGGCAGCGGCTTGGGGAAGGTGCGCTTCTTCTCGACGTAGCGGGTCTCGCCGCGCCCGTTGGACATCGACTGGTTCTGCAGCGGGCACTCCCCACCCTTGTCGCAGACCGGACAGTCGAGGGGGTGGTTGATCAGCAGGAACTCCATGATCCCCTGCTGGGCCTTGTCGGCGACCTTCGAGCTGGCCTGCGTGCGCACCACCATGCCCTCCACGACCGGCAGCGTGCACGACGCCTGCGGCTTGGGGATCGGGCGACCGTTGCCGGCGTCGACGACGTCGACCAGGCACTGGCGGCAGGCGCCGACCGGGTCGAGCAGCGGGTGGTCACAGAAGCGCGGGATCTGGACGCCGATCCGCTCCGCGGCGCGGATCACCAGGGTGTTCTTGGCCACGCTCACCTCGACGTCGTCGATGGTCAGCGTGACCAGGTCGGTGCCCGGCTGGGTGGCTGGCGTGGTGGTCATCGGCTCGCTCCCACACTCGCGAAGACGGTGGCCGCCGCCGGGTCGAACGGGCAGCCTCCCTCGGTGAAGTGGCGGAGGTACTCACCGCGGAAGTACTGGATCGAGCTGACGATCGGGCTGACCGCCCCGTCCGCGAGGGCGCAGAACGACCGACCGAAGATGTTGTCGCACTGGTCGAGCAGGTCCTCGAGGTCCTGCTCGGTGCCGCGGCCCTTCTCGAGCCGCTCGAGGGTCTGCGCCAGCCACCAGGTGCCCTCTCGGCAGGGGGTGCACTTCCCACACGACTCATGCTTGTAGAACTCGGTCCAGCGCAGCACCGCGCGCACCACGCAGGTGGTGTCGTCGAAGAGCTGCAGGGCCCGGGTGCCGAGCATGGAGCCGGCCGCGCTGACCCCCTCGAAGTCGAGCGGGACGTCCAGGTGGGCGTCGGTGAGAAGAGGGGTCGACGAGCCACCAGGAGTCCAGAACTTCAGCTCGTGGCCCTCCCGCATCCCACCCGCGAGCTCGATCAGCTCGCGCAACGTGATGCCGAGCGGCGCTTCGTACTGGCCGGGGCTGTGCACATGGCCCGACAGCGAGAAGATCCCGAAGCCCTTCGACTTCTCGGTGCCCATCGAGGCGAACCACTCGGCGCCGTTCCTCACGATGCTCGGCACCGACGCGATCGACTCGACGTTGTTGATCACCGTCGGGCTCGCGTAGAGACCGGCGACGGCCGGGAAGGGCGGGCGCAGCCGCGGCTGGCCGCGCCGACCCTCGAGCGAGTCGAGCAGGGCGGTCTCCTCGCCACAGATGTAGGCCCCGGCGCCGGCGTGCACGGTCAGCTCGAGGTCGTAGCCGGAACCGTGGATGTCCGTGCCGAGATGGCCGGCGGCATAGGCCTCCGCGACGGCCGCATGGAGGCGGCGTACGACGTGCAGCACCTCACCGCGCACGTAGATGAAGGCGTGTGCGGCCCGGATCGCGTAGGAGCTGATGATCACGCCTTCGACCAGCGTGTGCGGGCTGGCCATCATCAGCGGGACGTCCTTGCAGGTGCCCGGCTCAGACTCGTCGGCGTTGACCACCAGGTAGTGCGGGTTCGGGTTGGCCTCGTCCTGCTTGGGGATGAACCCCCACTTCATGCCCGTCGGGAAGCCGGCACCTCCGCGGCCGCGAAGGCCGCTGGCCTTGACCGTCTCGATGATCGCATCCTGGTCCATCCCCAGGGCGACGTCGAGGGCGGCGTACCCACCGCCCTGCTTGTAGGACTCCAGCGTCCAGGACCGGTCCGCGTCCCAGTTGTCGGTGAGGACCGGAGTGAGCGTGTCGGTCATGCCGCACCGCCTCCGGACGTCGACCCCTTCTTGGTGACCGCCTTGCGCGGCGGCTTCGGGGCGCGCCACTTGTTCTTGCGGGCCAGCTCCAGGCCGACCAGGCTGGGGCCCCCCGCGGCGGGGCCGTCGTCCGCGAGGCCGTCAGGGAAACCGGCCAGGACGCGCTCGGCCTCGCGCCACGTGCAGAGCCTCGGGCCGCGGGTGGAGTGGACCTCGTTGCCCGCACGCAGGTCGTCGACCAGCTGCGTCGCCGACTCCGGGGTCATGTTGTCCATGAACTCCCAGTTCACCATCATCACCGGCGCGTAGTCGCACGCGGCGTTGCACTCCACGTGCTCCAACGTGACCGAGCGGCCGTCGTCGTCCGGGGTGGTCTCGTCGTTCCCGATCCCTAGGTGGTCCCGGAGCCGCTCGAAGATGGCGTCGCCCCCCATGACTGCGCAGAGCGTGTTCGTGCAGACCCCGACGTGGTAGTCGCCGACCGGCCGGCGCTTGTACATCGTGTAGAAGGTCGCGACGCCGGACACCTCGGCGGCGGACAGCCCGAGCAGGTCCGCACACGCCTCGATGCCACGGGCGGTGACCCGACCCTCGACGGACTGCATCAGGTGCAGCATCGGGAGCAGGGCCGATCGTGGCTGCGGGTAGCGCGCCATGATCTCGCGCAGCTCGGCGACGATCTTCGCGTCGATCGCGCCGGTTCCGTCAGGTGAGCCCGTGCCGTTGGCCGAGCCCGTCGAGACCACGCTCACCGATCCACACCTCCCATCACCGGGTCGATCGAGGCGATCGCCACGATCACGTCCGCGACCATGCCACCCTCGCTCATCACCGACGTCGCCTGCAGGTTGGTGAAGGACGGGTCCCGGAAATGCGCCCGGTAGGGACGGGTGCCGCCGTCGGAGACCACGTGGGCGCCGAGCTCGCCACGCGGCGACTCTATCGGTACGTACGCCTGCCCGGCCGGGACCCGGAACCCCTCGGTGACCAGCTTGAAGTGGTGGATCAGCGCCTCCATCGACTCGCCCATGATGTGCCGGATGTGGTCGAGGCTGTTGCCCATCCCGTCGGCCCCGATCGCCAGCTGGCTCGGCCAGGCGATCTTCTTGTCGGCGACCATCACCGGAGCACCCTCGAGCTTCGAGAGCCGGTCGGAGCATTGCTCCACGATCCGCAGCGACTGCCACATCTCGTCGAGGCGGATCCGGAACCGGCCGTAGGCGTCACTGGTGTCCCAGGTGATCACATCGAAGTCGTAGTCCTGGTAGCCGGAGTACGGCTCCGACTTGCGCAGGTCCCACGGCAGCCCGGTCGCCCGCAGCGGGGGGCCGGTGAGGCCGAGCGCCACGCACCCGGCCAGGTCGAGTACGCCGACATCGCACAGCCGGCCCTTGAAGATCGGGTTGGCGTTGCACAGGTCGGCGTACTCGGGAAGGCGCTTCTTCATCAGCGCGACGAAGTCGCGAATCTGGTCGAGTGCGCCGGGTGGCATGTCCTGGGCCACTCCGCCGGGCCGGATGAACGCGTGGTTCATCCGCAGGCCGGTGAGGAACTCCAGCAGATGCAGTACTTCCTCGCGCTCGCGGAACCCGGCGGTCATGCCGGTGAGTGCACCGAGCTCCATCCCGCCGG
>JBOHDW010000243.1:0-2262 GCA_050700795.1 Nocardioidaceae bacterium
CTGGTCACCGAGATGCTCGAGAACGTCACGGTGTGACCCGGGGCCCGTGGTGGTCTAGTCCGGTCCGCCTGGAATGTGGATGCCCGACTTGCCCCGAACCCGATCCATCCGGGAGGGTGGGCGGGAACTTGGCGCCGGAAGCGGCGCCATCCGTCGGTCTGTCGTCGAACGTTGTGGAGTCCCCCGTTGCCACCACGTGAGCGTTACGTTGCGAAGCACCGCGCCGTCACGCCGCCCAAACGCTCGTTGCGGAAGGGGCTGCGCAGATCGGCCCTGCTGTCCGGGATGGCCGTGGCGGCCACCGGCGTCGCGGTGAGCTCGGGGGTGGCGCTCCCGGGAGTCGGGACGGGAGGGGCCGCGGTCCTGTCGGCCGGTGTGACGCGCGACGTTCCCACCGTCGCGTCGACGGCGGTGCACCAGGGCGAGCTGCTGGGCCGCACCCAGGAGCTCTCGCGGTCGGCGGAGCGTGCCCTGCCGCTGGTGAAGCCCGGCCTCGACCAGCGATCCGGTGGCCAGACGTTGCACACCGAGAACCTGGCCGGTGGGGACCCCCGCACGATCGCCCGGGCGCTGCTTCCCCAGTTCGGCTTCTCCAGCTCCCAGTTCTCCTGCCTGGACGCCCTCTGGTCGCGCGAGAGCGGCTGGCGGGTCAACGCCGCCAACCCCTCGGGCGCCTACGGCATCCCCCAGGCCCTGCCCGGCTCGAAGATGAGCAGCGCCGGGCCGAACTGGTCCACCAGCGCCACGACCCAGATCAAGTGGGGACTCGGCTACATCGGGGCCCGCTACGGAAGTCCGTGCGGCGCGTGGGGCCACAGCCAGTCATACGGGTGGTACTGACCTTCCGTTCGGGTCACCCCGAATTGGCCGTTCGATCGATTTAGTCCGGCGTTCGGACTGAGGCGGCAGGAACGCGCACACCGTGGAACGGCCGTCGGGCACCTTGATCCTTGTCAAGCATGCGTCTTGGGGGCGGGACTCGTGGGGCTTCTGCGAACCCGCGCGGCGCATCCGGCTGGGAGGACCCACAATGTCTGCCGTCGATCCGTTACGGGGGTGTTCGTCGCCCTCGCCGTGGTGGTCGGGCTCACCTTCGGCGGCGCTTCCGCCGAGGCGAAGCCACCGCCCGGCCATGGCAAGATCGGCCCGGTGACCGGGCTGACCGCCACGGCCACCAAGCCCGCGGCCGCCTACGTGGTGAAGACCGCGTGGAATGCGCTCACCGGAGCCACCAAGTACACCGTCACGATGACCAACGCCTCGGGCACGAAGCTCGGCAGCGCGACGGTCACCACGCCGACATGGAGCGCGAGCACGACGTCGCCTGTCAACACCAAGGTCACCGTCACCGTCGTCCCGTTCGCCGGCAACAGGCGCGGCAAGGCGAAGTCGGTCTCGACCGTGTTGCCGGACCTCACCGCTCCAGTCGGGTCCTACTCGATCTCGCAGCCAGGAAACGGCAGCACCCTAGTGACGCTCACGCAGGTCACGCTGTCCGACAACGCTTCGCCGGCGGCGAACCTCACCCAGACCGTCAACTGGGGCGACGGGACCACGGACGCAACGGCGGCCGGGACGACGACCTCGTTCCAGCACACCTACCCGAACACGTCGGAGCAGCTCTACCCGGTCACGGTCACGGTCACGGACCAGGCCGGCAACTCCTCCGAGTACGACTTCGCAGCGGCGATCCTCGACGTGGTCGCGCCGACGGGTAGCTACACGGTGACCCCGGGTGCCGGCTACGCGAAGTGGACCAAGGTCACCGTCCGCGCCACCACGGCGCCCACCGATGACCTGTCCTCGGTCCCGAACATCACCCAGACGGTCGACTGGAACGACGGCACCCCGGCACAGACCTTCGCCGACGGCGCCACCTTGTCGCACGTCTACCAGACCGGCGGGACCTTCAACCCGACGGTGGTGCTGACCGACCAGGCCGGCAACAGCACCGTGGCCCTCGTCACGGCGCCGGTGGTGGTCACCGTCGACACGAAGGCTCCCGTGGTGCGGCTGGTCCTCCCGAAGGCCCACCGGACCCACGAGTCCTCATGGCGGCTCCTGCACGGACGCGCCACGGATGCCGGCACCGGGGTCCGCAACGTCCAGGTGCGGGCGATCGAGCGGCGCGGTTCGGCCTGGTACTCCTACCGGCCTGCGACGCACAAGTGGGTCAAGGCCGGCACCCGTGCGGCCGCGTGGAAGAAGAGCCGGGTCATGACCGTGCGCACGACCGCTACCCACAAGTGGACCGTGCGGGTG
>JBOHDW010000244.1:0-5254 GCA_050700795.1 Nocardioidaceae bacterium
CGACGCTCTCCGGCAGCCCGTCCAGCTCCGCCCGTTCGGCGACGTGGACGGCGAGGGAGTTCGCCTCGGCGAGCAGCTGCCTGCCGAACTCGGTGGTCAGCGTGGTGATCTGCTCGTTGAGGGCGCGCAGCCGCTCCTGCTCCTCGACCGGGAGCGCCGCCCCGGCCCGGACGAAGTCCGTGTGATAGCGCTCGAGGACGCGGGACTGCTCCTCGGTCAGGTCGAGCTCGGCCCGCTTGCGGTGGACCGCCTCGACCCTCGCGAACAACCCGGCGTTCAGCAAGATCGCGTCCTCATGCGCGGAGTCGAGCGGGGCGAGCTCGGCGAGCAGCGCCTGCATCTCGTCGGTGGCCATCGAGCCGGCGAGCTCGAAGAAGACCCGCAGGGTGCGGTCGAGCAGCCGGCCCGAGCTCTCCATCGCGCCGATCGTGTTGTCGAAGTCGGGTTCGGCCGGGTTCGCCACGATCGCGGCGATCTCGGCGTCCTGCTCCACCACCCCGGCGTCGAACGCCGGCCGGTAGTGGTCCATCCCTATCCGGTCGAAGGGCGGGTACTGGAAGGGCAGCGGGCTCGGCGTGGCGAAGGGGTTGGTCGTGTCGGACATGGGACCTGTTCTACACGCTGGCGAGGTTCGCGAACGACTCGACGGCCTTCGCGGCGGCGTCCTGCATCGCGACAGCCGACGGGCCATGCGCCAGGATCTCGCGCGAGCTGCTCGGCAGCACGTTGCGTGCAGCCGCCCCAAAAAGTCGGCGTACGTCGTCCGGGGTGCCGCCCTGCGCCCCGATCCCCGGCACCAGCAGCGGCCCGTTGACATCGAGTCGCTCGTCGGTGGCGCCGATGGTCGCCCCCACCACCGCGCCGATCGAGCCGAGCCCCTCGGTGCCCTGGTTGCGACCGGCCACCGCGGCGAGCACCTCCCCGGCCACCGACCTCCCGGTGGCGGTCACGGCGCGTTGTACACGGGCCCCTTCCGGGTTCGAGGTCAGCGCCAGCACGAAGACCCCGCCGCCGTTCGCCAGCGCCGTGTCGACCAACGGATCGAGCGACCCCACCCCCAGGAAGGGGCTGGCGGTGATGGCGTCGCAGAACAGCGGCGCCCCCGGCTCGAGGTAGGCCTCGGCGTACGCCTGGGCGGTGGAGCCGATGTCCCCCCGCTTCACGTCGAGGATCACCAGGGCGCCGAGCTCGCGCGCGGCCGCCACGGCCTCCTCGAGTACGGCGATCCCGGCCGAGCCGTGCCTCTCGAAGCAGGCCGACTGCGGCTTGAGCACGGCGACCCTGTCCCCGAGCGCCTCGACAACCCCGAGCGCGAAGCGGCGCAGGCCGGTGGGGTCGTCGGGCAGCCCCCACTGCTCGAGCAGGGCCCGGTGCGGGTCGATCCCCACACACAGCCGCCCGCGCGCCTCGATGGCGGCCCGGAGTCGCCGACCGAACGTCATCGCCGGCCCCCCGTCGCGGAGCCGACCTCGGCGCCCACGGTGAGCGCGCGCTGCATCCGAGCGGGCCAGCCCGCACCTTCGTAGACGAACGCGGTGTAGGCCTGAAGGAGAGTGGCCCCGGCCTCGAGACGTTCGCGGGCGTCGTGCACCGAGCCGATGCCGCCCACCGCCACGATCGCCATCTCCGGACCGACCCGCCGCCGCAACAGCCGGAGCACCTCGACGGCCCGGTCGCGAAGCGGTGCCCCGGAGATGCCGCCGTCCCCGAGGCGTCGTACCCGTTCGGGGTCGGTGGTGAGTCCGGCGCGGGAGACCGTGGTGTTCGTCGCGACGATCCCGTCCAGGCCGAGCTCGAGCGCCAGGTCTGCGACGGCACCCGCGTCCTCGTCGGACAGGTCGGGCGCGACCTTCACCAGCAGGGGCACCCGTCGTCCGGTGGCCGAGTCGGCGGTCCGGCGTACCGCCTGGAGGAGGGGGCGGAGCCGGTCGACCGCCTGGAGCGACCGCAGCCCCGGGGTGTTCGGGGAGCTGACGTTGACCACGAGGTAGTCGGCGTACGGCGCGAGCAGCCGGGTGCTCTTCTCGTAGTCGGCGATCACGGCGGCCGGGTCGTCCTCGGGAACCGCCTTCGTCTTGCCGATGTTGACCCCGACGATCGTTGCGCCCGGGCGAGCCTTCCGGCCGGCCAGCCGTCGGGCGACCACCTCGGCCCCGTCGTTGTTGAACCCCATCCGGTTCAGGACCGCATGGTCGGCGGGCAGCCGGAAGAGCCGCGGCCGGGGGTTGCCGGGCTGCGCCTCGCCCGTGACGGTGCCCACCTCGACGAAGCCAAACCCCAGCGCCGCGAGCGCGTCGACGCCCACGGCGTTCTTGTCGAACCCGGCGGCCAGCCCGAGCACGCCCGGAAACTCCAACCCCATCGCCCGCACCTTCCCGACCCCCCCTACCCCCCCGATTCGTCTGCGATCCTTCCGCTGAAAACAGACGAAACCACGCAGACGAATCGTGGTTAGGCCGAGGCGGTGGGCGGTTTCGGCGTCCAGATGGGTGAGGACGTGGTCGAACAGGAGGCGGTACGGCGTCACCCGGCGGTCCCCTCACGCAGCGGTACGCCGGCCGCGATCCACTCCTGCAACGAGCGGACGCCGATGTCGCCGGCCCGCATCGCCTCGATGCCCTGGACCGCGGCGCCGAGCCCCTGCACCGTGGTGATGCAGGGGATGTTGGCCAGGATCGCGGCGGTGCGGATCTCGTAGCCGTCGAGCCGCGGTGAGCCACCCGAGGTGGTGCCGTGCGGGGTGTTGACCACGAGCCGCACTTCGCCGGCGAGGATCCGCCCCACGATGGTCGGTTCACCCTCGGGTCCGGGCCCCTCGCTGTGCTTGCGCACCACCGTCGTGCGTACCCCGTTGCGGCGCAGCACCTCGGCGGTGCCGGCCGTGGCCAGGATCTCGTAGCCGAGGTCGGCCAGCCGTTTGATCGGGAAGATCATGTGGCGTTTGTCGACGTTGGCCACCGAGACGAAGACCCGGCCGTCGGTGGGCAACGAGCCGTACGCCGCCGCCTGCGCCTTGGCGAACGCCGTGCCGAAGACCGCGTCGAGTCCCATCACCTCCCCGGTGGAGCGCATCTCCGGACCCAGCACGGCATCGACGGTCTTGCCCTCGAGCGTCTTGAAGCGGTTGAACGGCATCACCGCCTCCTTCACCGCGATGGGCGCGTCGGGTGACAGCTCGCCCCCGTCGCCGGACGCGGGCAGCAGCCCCTCCTCGCGGAGCTGCTTGATGCTGGCGCCGAGCATCACCCGCGCCGCCGCCTTAGCCAGGGGCGTCCCGGTCGCCTTCGAGACGAACGGCACCGTCCGGGACGCGCGTGGGTTCGCCTCGAGCACATAGAGCACGTCGGCGGCCATCGCGAACTGCACGTTGAGCAGCCCGCGAACCCCGACCCCGGCCGCGATCGCATGCGTCGAGTCCCGGATCCGCTCGATGGTCTCGCGGCCCAGGGTGATCGGAGGGAGGGCGCACGACGAGTCGCCCGAGTGGATGCCGGCCTCCTCGATGTGCTCCATCACCCCTCCGAGGAACAGCTCCTCACCGTCGTACAGCGCGTCGACGTCGATCTCCACGGCATCGTCGAGGAACTTGTCGACCAGCACCGGATGCTCCGGTCCGATCTCGGTGGCCCGCGCGATGTAGCCGCGCAACGCCTCGTCGTCGTACACGATCTCCATGCCCCGCCCCCCGAGGACGTACGACGGGCGCACCAGCACCGGGTAGCCGATCTCGGCGGCGATCCGCTTCGCATCGTCGTACGACGCGGCCATCCCATGTCTCGGGGCGGGCAGCCCCGCGCGGGCGAGCACCAGGCCGAACGCTCCGCGCTCCTCGGCCAGGTCGATCGACGCGGGGCTCGTCCCGACCAGGGGTACGCCGGCCTCCTCCAGCCCGCGCGCCAGCCCCAACGGGGTCTGACCGCCGAGCTGACAGATCACCCCGGCCACCGGACCGGCCTGGCTCTCCGCGTGCACGACCTCGAGCACGTCCTCGAGGGTGAGCGGCTCGAAGTAGAGCCGGTCCGAGGTGTCGTAGTCGGTGGAGACCGTCTCCGGGTTGCAGTTGACCATCACCGTCTCGTAGCCCGCGCCCCCCTCCGACGAGCCGAGGGCCAGGCTCGCGTGCACGCAGGAGTAGTCGAACTCGATGCCCTGTCCTATCCGGTTCGGCCCGGACCCCAGGATGATCACCGCCGGCTTCGTGCGCGGCCGCACCTCGGTCTCCTCGTCGTACGACGAGTAGTGGTACGGCGTCAGGGCGGCGAACTCGGCGGCGCAGGTGTCGACCGTCTTGTAGACGGGCCTGATCCCGAGGGCGTGGCGAACGCCCCGGACGACGTCGGCGCTCACCCCCCGGATTCCGCCGATCTGCGCATCGGAGAAGCCGTGCCGCTTCGCCAGCCGCAGCAGCGACGGGGTGAGCTCGGATGCCGACGCGACCTCGTGCGCGACCTCGTCGATCAAGAAGAGCTGGTCCACGAACCACGGGTCGATCCGGGTCGCCTCGAAGATCTGCTCGGGCGTGGCACCGGCGCCGATGGCATCCATGACCCGCCGCAGCCGACCGTCGTACGGCCGGGAGATCTCCTCCAGGAGCCCGTCCAGCAGGTGGTGGCGATGCCGGCGCTCGAGTCCCTCGGGGCGCGGGTGGAACTCGAAGACCGCGTCGGGCCGCTCGAGGGAGCGCAGCGCCTTCTGCAGCGCCTCGGTGAAGTTGCGCCCGATGGCCATCGCCTCGCCCACGGACTTCATATGGGTGGTCAGGGTCGGGTCGGCGGCGGGGAACTTCTCGAACGCGAACCGGGGCACCTTGACCACGACGTAGTCGAGCGCGGGCTCGAAGCTCGCGGGGGTCTCGGCGGTGATGTCGTTGGGGATCTCGTCGAGGGTGTAGCCGACCGCCACCTTTGCCGCGATCTTCGCGATCGGGAAGCCGGTCGCCTTCGACGCGAGCGCGCTGCTGCGCGAAACCCGCGGGTTCATCTCGATGACGATCAGCCGACCGTCGCTCGGGTCGACCGCGAACTGGATGTTGCAACCGCCGGTGTCCACACCGACCTCACGGAGAACCGCAATCCCGACGTCGCGCATGTGCTGGTACTCGCGATCGGTCAGGGTCATCGCCGGCGCCACGGTGATCGAGTCGCCGGTGTGCACGCCCATCGGGTCGATGTTCTCGATGGAACAGATCACCACCACGTTGTCGTGGTGATCCCGCATCAGCTCCAGCTCGTATTCCTTCCAGCCAAGCACGCTC
>JBOHDW010000245.1:0-4175 GCA_050700795.1 Nocardioidaceae bacterium
CTGGTCGCCGCCCCCTTGGCCGGCACGCCGCTCTACGTCGGTGGACGGGACGGGCGGCTCTACGCGCTGGCGGTCGACGGTCGCTGGACCGGTGCCGCGGTCCGCAAGGGGCTGCAGGCACCGACCTTCGTCGGCTGACCCGGCTAGCCTTGCTCCCGTGTGGGCCACCCAGTGGTACGACGCCGCGCGTGACCTGTTCCTCGGGGGCCGCTGCGTCGGATGCGATCGGCCGGGTCGAACGCTCTGCCCCGGCTGCCGGTCCACCCTGCCACGAAGCGCCTCCCCGGCATGGCCGACACCCACGCCGCCGGGGCTCGCGCCACCGGTGGCCGCGGGCGCCTACGACGGGGTGCTCAAGGCGATGATCAACGCCCACAAGGAGCGCGGGGAGCTGGGGCTCACCGCACCCCTCGGCGAGCTGCTGGCCGTGGCGGTGCGTGAACTGGTCGAGCCGCGCCACCCCGGGCGACCGGCGCCCACGGTCAGCCTGGTCCCGATCCCGTCCCGTGCGGCGGTGGTGCGCGGCCGAGGACACGACCCGCTGCTCCGGATGACCCGCCACGCCGCCGTACGCCTCCGGAGGTCGGGGGTGGCCGCGCACGTGGACCGGCTGCTGGTCCCCGTCGGGACCGTGCGCGACCAGGCCGGGCTGAGCTCCACGGAGCGGGCGGTCAACCTGAAGGGAAGCCTCGCGGCCCGGCGACCTACCCTCTCGACCCCGACATGCGCGGTCCTGGTCGACGACGTGCTCACCACCGGCTCGACCGCCCGCGAGGGCCAACGGGCCCTGGAGTCGGCCGGGATCTCGGTGTTCGGGATCGCCGCCGTGGCGGCCACCCGCCGGTTGCGACGGGTCGATTCCGCCGATCGGCTACCGCTTTCAGGAGGGTGCGGCTAGCGTCGTTTCATGGAGTCCGTCCGGGTCCGTGGTTGCGTCGTCCCGGTCACCAGTCCGGGTCGACAAGCCGATGCCAGCCGCAGGCGAAACGGTCCACGTAAGGCGTGGTGGGCACCTCCGGGTGCGCCCGCGCCGAGCACGGTGCGGCTTAGAGGTAAGTCCTGCCCCCCTCCGCGATCAGACGTCGCGGACCCGGGGGAGAAGGCCAGTAGTGGCAGCCAAGCTGCGAACGTCTCAGCAGGCGAATGTGGGGTCGAAGACCAGGTCGGCCGGACGGACTCCGGCACCGGCGGGAACAACTGACGTCTTGCATCGGGAGGTTTCGTGGACATCGTGCTCAAGAGCCGGCACTGCGAGCTGAAGGATCGCTTTCGCGATCACGTCGAGGAGAAGCTGACCAGGCTGGAGAAGCACGATCAGCGGATCATCAGGGTCGACGTGGAGGTCGACCAGGAGCGCAACCCGCGCCTGCAGGATCGCGCGGTCAGGGTCCAGCTGACCGCATACTCCAAGGGGCCGGTGGTCCGCGCCGAGGCCGCCGCGGAGGACAAGATGGCCGCCCTCGACCTCGCGTTCGACCGGATGTCGGCGCAGATGCGCCGGGCCGCGGATCGGCGCCGCGTGCACCACGGCCGGCGAGCCCCCGCCACGGTGGCCCAGGCCCTGGCCACGGACGCCGACCCGAGCGGCGCGGCCGCCGACGACGAGGGGCCGGTTGAGCGTGAGCGTCGGGTAGGACCGATCGCGGTGCTCGGTGACGGACCCTTGGTGATGAGGGAGAAGACCCACCGGGCCCGGCCGATGCTGCTGGACCAGGCGCTCTACGAGATGGAGCTGGTCGGCCACGACTTCTTCCTGTTCGTCGACAAGGAGACCGAGCGGCCGTCGGTGGTGTACCGCCGCCGCGGCTACGACTACGGCGTGATCGCGCTCGACGTGTCCTGAGGGCCACTCCGGACAAACCCCCTCCCCGGTCGGGCGCCGCATGCCATGATTCACCCGTGGCAGAGCCCCAGCAGCCCCGGCCAGGAGAAGCGATCCGGGTCGCCGTCGTCGACGACCAGGAGCTGTTCCGTCGCGGGCTGACGATGCTGCTCAGCGTCGAGGAGGACATCGAGGTCGTCGGCGAGGCGGGCGACGGGATCGCCGCGACCGACCTGGCCGCCGCCGCGGTGCCCGACGTGATCTTGATGGACGTGCGGATGCCCAAGCGCTCCGGGATAGAGGCCTGCATCGCGATCAAGGAGGTCGCCCCGGCGGCTCGGATCATCATGCTGACCGTGAGCGACGAGGAGGCCGACCTCTACGAAGCGGTCAAGAACGGCGCGTCCGGCTACCTCCTCAAGGACTCGTCGATCGACGAGGTCGCCCAGGCGATCCGGGTCGTCGCCGACGGGCAGTCCCTGATCAGCCCGTCGATGGCGATCAAGCTTCTCGACGAGTTCAAGCAGATGTCTCGCAGCGACCGGACGCAGGTGCCGAGCCCGCGGCTGACCGAGCGCGAGCTCGAGGTGCTCAAGCTCGTCGCCCAGGGGCTCAACAACCGAGAGATCGCCAAGAGGCTTTTCATCTCCGAGAACACCGTGAAGAACCACGTCCGCAACATCTTGGAGAAGCTCCAGCTGCACTCCCGGATGGAGGCGGTCATGTACGCCGTGCGGGAGAAGCTCCTCGACATCCCGTGATCGACCGGCAGTCGTGGACCCTGTCGCGGGCCCAGGCCCGCCGCATCGCCCTGGCCGCACAGGGGTTCCGCGACCCTCGGCACGCCGTCCCCACGATGCGGACATTCTCGCGCACGCTCGGGCGCACCGCGGTCCTCCAGATCGACTCGGTCAACGTCTTGCAGCGGGCCCACTACATGCCGCACTTCTCGCGGATGGGCCCGTACGACGTCGAGCTGCTCCGTCGCGCCTCGGAGGAGCGCCCGCGCCGGATCGTCGAGTACTGGGCGCACGTGGCCGCGTTCATGCCGGTCGAGCTGTGGCCGGTGATGCGGCACCGGATGCGTCGGTACCGCAGCCGCGGCCACGACTGGATGGGCGCTGCCGCGACGGGGCTGGTCGAGTCCCTGCTGGCCGAGGTCGCGGAGCGCGGGCCCTCGACCGCCCGGGACCTGGACGACGGGCTGCCTCGGGTGCGGGAGAACTGGGGCTGGAACTGGTCGGCCACCAAGCAGGCGATGGAGTACCTGTTCGTGTCGGGGGAGCTCGCGGTCGCCGGTCGCAACCAGCAGTTCGAGCGGCTCTTCGACCTTCCGGAGCGGGTGATCCCACCCGGGCACCTCCACGCGCCCGAGTCGTCCGCCGAGCAGGCCGCTCGTGAGCTGGTGCGGCGGGCCGCTCGAGCCCACGGTGTCGCGACGGCGGCCAGCCTTCGTGACTACTTCCGGATGCCGGCCGGGGAGGTGATGCCCGCGGTCGATGCCCTCGTCGGGGCCGGTGAGCTGGTCCCGGTGACCGTCGAGGGCTGGAACCGGCCGGCGTACCTGCACCGGGAGGCGGCCCGGCCGCGCCGGGTGGCGGCGCGGGCGTTGCTGAGCCCGTTCGACCCGTTGATCTGGGAGCGCGAGCGCACCGAGCGGCTGTTCGGGCTGCGCTACCGCATCGAGATCTATGTTCCCGAGCGCAAACGTGTGCACGGTTACTACGTGCTCCCGTTCCTGCTGGGCGACTCGATCGTGGCGCGCGTCGATCTCAAGGCCGACCGGCGTGCGGGGCGGCTCCTGGTCAAGGGAAGCTTCGCCGAGCCCGACGCCTCGGCCGCGACGCCCGTCGAGCTGGCCGCCGAGCTGCACGCCCTGGCGGGCTGGCTCGGCCTCGACGACATCGTGGTGGAGCACCGGGGCGACCTGGCCCGGGCGTTGGGCGCGGCGGTCCGGGCGGCCGGGAATGGGTGACGGGCTGGTGAGCCTGCTGTTCGGCTGGCTGGTGGTGGTGGTCCAGGCGCTGACCGCGGCCACCCCGGCACCCGCACCGGTCACCGCGGCGCGGTACCACTTTCCGGTGGTCGGTCAGGTCAGCTACGGCGCCGCCCATCACGACTACCCGGCGACCGACATCTTCGCCGCGTGCGGTAGTCGTGTCGTGGCCCCGGTCGACGGTGTGGTGCTCGAGACGCACCGGCACGACCGCTGGGACCCGGCCACGAACACCGGAGCGACGCGGGGCGGCCTCTCGTTCGCGATCCGAGGAGTCGACGGGGTCCGCTACTACGGTTCCCACCTGCGGTCGGTGCGTCCGGGGGTGCGGCCCGGTGCCGTGCTCAGGGCCGGTGC
>JBOHDW010000246.1:0-5845 GCA_050700795.1 Nocardioidaceae bacterium
AGGTGGCGCCGTTGGTGGTGTTGCCTTCGGCGGCGTAGCTGCCGTCGTAGGCCGTTCCGCTCTCGGCGGTCAGCCCACCGCTGGTGTCCCAGGCGGACAGGTTTCCCAACTCGAAACCATCCGCGAACACCGCAGTTGCACCGGCGGGTGTCGTCGCCCCGGCGGCGGCCGCCTGCGACTCGTTCCCGAAGGCGTCGAACGCGCGCACCGTGTACGAGTAGGTGGTCGAGGGCTGCGCGGTCACGTCCTGGTAGCCGGTGGTGCCGGCGCCGACGCTGCCCAACGGTGCACCGTTGCGGTAGACGTCGTACCCCGCGACCCCGGTGTCGTCGGTCGAGGCCGTCCAGCTCAGGTCGATCTCGGTTGCCGACGCGGCACTCGCCTGGAGGTCTCCCGGGGTCGTCGGCGGGGTGTTGTCGGGGGTCGGGCTCAGCCGTTGGGTGGAGAACGCCGCGTCGTCGAAGACGACGTCGTAGGTGCGACCGGTCTGCGTCTCCCCGATCTGCATCGCCCCCACCGGCGCACTGCCCACATCGATCGAGGCGCCCGACAGTGCGGCCACCTGGGCGCCGTCGAACCAGACCTGAAGCGCACCGCTAGGGGTGCCTGCGGTCGTGTCCGCGGCACGGCGGAGCTGCACCGAGTGCCAGCCAGGGGCCACCACGACGTCACTCGCAGTCGTCGTGGCGGTCGCGTCGTCGAAGACGCCCAACTTCCCGGTGCTGTTGACGAAGACGTAGCCCAGCGAGTTCCCGGCGGCGTCGCGCAGTCGGAGCAGGTTGACCTGCGAGGCCTGCGAGACCACGTCGAAGTGCACCTGGGCGTATGCGTCGGGGTACGTCGAGGGCAGGGTCTTCTTTGCGTAGGTGGCGCCGTTGGTGGTGTTGCCTTCGGCGGCGTAGCCGCCGTCGTAGACCGTCCCGCTCTCGACGGTCAGCCCACCGGTGGCGCCCCAGGCGGACAGGTTGCCGGACTCGAAGCCGTCAGCGAAGACGGGTACCGCCGGCGGAGGTGTCGTGACCGACACCGGGTCGCTCGGCGGCGACTCGTTGCCGGCCGCGTCCAGTGCGCTCACCGTGTAGGTGTGGGTGGTGCCCGGCTGCACGTCGTTGTCGACGTACGTCGTCACGGCACCCGTTGTGTCCAGCGGGCTTCCGTCACGGTAGAGCCGGTAGCCGGTGACACCGGTGTTGTCAGTGGCCGCCGACCACGCGAGATCGACCTCGTACGCCGATGCGGGCGCGCCCGACAGCCCAGTCGGCGTGTTTGGGGCGGTGGTGTCCACGGCCCACGTCTGAGTCGCCGGCGTCGGGTCCGGCTGCCCGGCCACGACCGCGTCGACGGAGAAGGTGTGTGACCCCTCGGCGAGCCCGACGTAGGTGACCGGGCTCGTGCACGGTGCCGCCTGTCCACCGTCCAGCGTGCAGGTGAACGTTGCGGGGCTGCCGCTGGCGTGGAATCCGAACGTCGCGGTGGTGCTGGTGGTACCCGCCGGCGGGCCGCTGTCGATCCAGGTGTCGGTGGACACGTTGAACGTATAGGTGTCGACGTCGAAGGCGGTGCCGAGGGAGTTGGTCGGGGCGACCGTCACCGAGTTACCCGAGACGGTCACCTTCAAGAAGTTGTATACCGCGGCCGCGGACTTCGGTCTGGGGGCGTTGCACGCGGAGCCGGTCGACTTCGTCGGCGACCAGCCGATCGAGTAGGCGTCGTGCGCGCTGCATGGCCCGACCGGTTCCAGAGTGCCGCCCCCCCCGCCGGTCACGTAGCTCACCGGCATACCGGGGCCGCTGGGATGGTTGCGCTCGTAGATGTGGGCGTGGCCGTTGAATACCATCTGCACCCCGTATCCGGCCATCAGCCCCTCGAGGCCGGCGGGTCCGTCGAGGGATGTGTCGCTCGTCTGGTTGGGGTTGTCGGAATACAGCGGGTAGTGGAAGAACGCGAACTTGAGCTGAGTGGGATGTGACTGCAGATCCGAGACCAGCCAGTCGTACTCCGGGTCGCCCGGTGCCCAGTGGGCGGCGGCGTCGTTGGCATAGGGGGTCGCCGTTCCTGAGTTGGTGTCGCCCCAGGAGGCGTCCAGGACGTAGAAGCGCGCGTTGCCTGCGGTGAAGGCGTACCACTCGCTGCCGTAATGCGTGGACTTGCTGTTGTTGACGCAGCAATAGACGTCATCTTGGTAGCGCCCGCCCGAATTGCTAACGGCGGCGTTCTCGGTCCAGGTGGTGATGTCCGTGTGTGCCGTGCCCGAAGTGCCGTGGTTGCCCGGAGCGGCGAAGATCGGGGTGCTCAGTCCGGGGGCCGTCCAGAAGTTCTGGCCGAAGATGGCGCTGGTGTTCGCTCCGGTCTGCTGCAGGTCGCCGTAGTTGATCTGGCTGCCGTCGGGGTACCCGTTGTCGCCGACCGTCACGAGGAACCGGGCCTTGCTGGCGGCTATCTGCTGCATCAGGTTGGCTTGGTCGGTGTTCTGCCCGGTCGAGTCGACCTGTCCCCAGTCTCCCATCACGTCGAAGGTGAATGGGCTAGTGTCGCCCGGCTGCTGCTGCGTGGTGAAGGTCGGTGAGGGGTTGGTTGCGAGCAGGTCGACGGCACCCAGGTAGGCGCGATAACAGTAGGTTCCGGCCGATGGTAGGTCGATCTCCGCGGCCCACTGGTACTCATAGACCGTCCCGACGAGGATGGTCCGCTGGGTGGCCGGGACCGAGGTCGTCGGCGTGCAACTCCCACCACTTTCCGCGCCGTACAAAACAGTTGCGGTGGTGCCGGACTCGTCGGTGGCGAAGTTGACGGCGACGTGCAGGCCGACGAGGTCGGTGAGGTACGGCGCGCGGGTGAGGTGCGCACTGAACGGCGCCAGCCCGCTTGGAGGCGGCGGTGGAGGGGGAGGCGGCCGGTGGCCATGCCCGGCGGCCTGCGCAGGGGTGACGAGGCCGAGGGCCAAGAGGCTCGCCACCCCGATGACGGCCACAAGCGCCCTCATCGTCCGCCTTCCCGGACGAGGCATGCGGTCTGCTCGACTTCCCACGATCTTCATGTCGCCTACCTGTCCGCTTCAGAGCTGTCCGCTGGCCCTGGCTAGTTTCGGAATGTGGTCCGCCCAGGTGTAGTCGGGTGTCGCGAGCCGACGGGCGCGAACTCCCGTCATCGCCCGGTCGAGGAGTGCCCGCTCCTTCGCACGCAACTCCTCGTACCCCAGGCCGGAAACCATCAGCGCCGGTGCGAAGTATCGGAACGGCGGGAACTCGTAGGCGTCGTCGGTGTTCTCGATCAGCTCGTCCACCAGCAGGTCAGTATCGATGTCGTCGAGGCGGAACTCGTCTCGCTCGATGATGAACAACTCCTCGATCTGTACCTCCGTGGCAGCCTCGCAGGGCACCAGACGTCCCACCGCGTACTTCGGCGGCGGTACGACGTACTGCGTGACCGCGTTGAGGCTCATGATCGGGAGGTTCATCTGTCCGAGGCGGGCGCCGACGCCGCGACCCTGCTTCGAGTGCAGCCGGCTCTGGACCCGGAGCCAGGCCCACTCCGCCTTGGTCAAGGTGCCGGCGTCGACCGCTCGCAGCGTGTGGTGGCTGATCGTCAGCTGCTTCGGGTAGCACATCGCGAGGCCGTCGCGGGTGAGGATCGTCATGTCGTCGGACAGGAACCGCGCGCGGCCGTCACGCAGGAGACGAAGCACGGTCCCGGTCTTGCCGGTGTCGGTCCGCGCCGACAGGAGCACCCCCTTGCCATCGACCTCGAGGCAGGCGGAGTGCAGCAGGACGTGACCGCGCGACACCAGAACGAACCGGAGCAGCGCCTCGACCACGTTGGTGTACAGGACGTGCGGCGAACGCAGCAGCATCGGGCCCACCGTGACCGCGATGTTGTCGGTCATGTCGACGAAGAAGTCCGAGCCGAGGCGCCCGAGGTGCTCCTCGTAGGACACGGCCGGGACTGCGGCGTACTGGGTCACCCGGGGCCGCAGGCGGAAGCCGCGGTTGCCGAAGTGCCCCGCGCGGATCTCGATGTCAGCGGGCCCCTCGGCCCGGTCGACGTTGACCGCGAAGTGGTCGAGCTCCCTGAGCCGGACAACCGAAGCGACAGTGAGGATGCCGTGGATGCGGTAGCGCCATTGCAACTCGGTGCTCTTCGTGCGCGGCACCGGGGCGCCCCCCGAGCGCAGGTCGATCACCACGTCGGTCGGGCCGGTGCGTCCGGACTCGCTCAGCCACCGGGTGCCGGTGTCCGCGAGGTCCGCCTCTGCCTTTGGTCGAGCGGTGATGGTCATATTCCCCCCTGGTTTGAACAGGTACATGTCGGAGACGATGAAGCGCACGGCGAACGCGGCCAGCAACGTCAGGATGTTGGCGCTGATGTAGTGGGCACCCATGTGGTGCACGAGCCACGACAGTGCTGGTAGCCGGAGCAACAGCAACAGGTTGTTGACGAGAGCGAAACCCGCGAAGCGCTGCCACCCCGGTCTGGACTTCGCCTCACGAAACACGAAACGGTCGGTCAACAGGAAGTTCCAGGTCGTCGAGACCTGCGTCGCAACCATGGCGGCAGGCAGCACCGAAACCCCCAGCCCGGCGACGAGCGCCCACAAGGCGGCGCTGTTGACCGCCATGCCAGAGGCGCCAACGAGCCCGAAGGAGAGTGCTGCGCGGACGCGTCGCCGATGCATGTCCAAGAGGGCAGCCGACCGCAGGCTCAGCAGCCGACCGAGCAAGATGAGGCCCTCGCGCCAACTCGCCTTGCTGACCCCGCTGTACCGGTCGGCGAAGGTGAACGGTTGCTCCACCAGCCGCAAGTGGTTGGATCGGGCCAAGATCTCAAGCAGGATCTTGAATCCGCGGGGTCGGAGGCGATCGAAGTCGACGGCCGCGAGCCGCACAGCGAAGAAGCCGCTCATGGGGTCGCTGCAGCCGCGGAGGTGCCGCGGGAACACGGCCTTGGTCAGTCTGGTGGCACCGCTGGAGACCATGACGCGGCCCTGAGCGCCAAGCCCCGACGCGCTTCCGGTGTCTACGTAGCGGCTAGCCACAGCCACGTCGGCGCCCGAAAGCCGGGCCCTCTCCACGAGTCCCGGCACCACCTCCGGAGGATGTTGAAGGTCCCCATCCATGACCACGGACCAGGCGACCCCCGACTCGGCGGCAGTTCGCAGCCCCGCAAGAACCGCGGAGCCCAGGCCGCCGGCCCGCTCCTCCGGGCCGCGATGGATCATCCGCACTCGAATGGACGTCAGAGCAGCTAACCGATCGATCTGGGTCGGTGTGTCGTCGTCGCTATCGTCGACGAAGATGACCTCGGCCACGGAATCGGACAGCGCGCGGCTTAGCCGCTCAACCAGCGGGCCCACGTTCTGGGCCTCGTTGCGCGTTGGCACGACGACGCAGAGGTCGACAGCCTCGGCCGGATCTTTGTCATAGATGTGACGGGCGAGGTCACCCGTATGATTAGAAACCCCGGTCATGCACCCCTCCACCCCTTAGGCCGTCAGATCCCTCCCCAGGGATCATTCAGACGGCCCACCGCGGTCACCCACGGCCCCACCCGATGCGTAGCCTAGCCGCGTCCGGGCTAGATGGCGATTGCCAATTCGGGTCATTTACCTTGGGCGCCAGCGGGTGACCTGGAGCAAAGTCCTGGGCCATACGTGTCGGTCAATGCTCCGTTTCCAGACCGGCAAGTGCCTTCCGACCGGTGGAAGAGTTGGCGACAATCTCGGCCCGGGTGTCGTATTGGCACGAGCCCGTTCGTGGAGAGGGTGAGTGGCAACCGTCCGGGCTGCCCGCGAGCAGAGGAGTATGAGATGGCGCTGTACCTGATCGCCTTCAACGACGAGTGGGTGCCC
>JBOHDW010000247.1:0-7078 GCA_050700795.1 Nocardioidaceae bacterium
GACGAACTGCTTGCCGCGCGCGGCGTACTGGTCGAGGTTCTTGTTCAGCTCGGCCACCTTGTCGGTGATCAGCGACTGTGCACGGGTCGGGAACTCGGTGACCTGCGCCTGGAGCTCGGTCTGCAGCCCCTGGACCCGGCTCTGCGCGGTGGACTGCGCGCCCTTGACGTCCCTGAGCATCATCTCGCGCAGCGCCTTCGGCTCGAGGTCGAGGCTCTCGAGCCTGATCTGCAACTCGGCCGCGTATCCACGCGCGGCCTCGAGCGCGGCCTCGCCGGCGCCCACGGCCGCATAGAACGGGCGGCTCGCGTCGATCTTGAACGGGGTGGCGTTCATTGTGATTCTCCTTCTGTGGGTGGGGTGTTGCTGTTCGCGCCGCGGAACGACTGGTACACGTCCAGCAGCGACTGCCTCTGACGTTCGGTGAGTCCCCGGTCGGCGAGGATCGCGAGCTCCACCGAGCGGACCTCGCCCTCGTCGGGATCGAGCATCCCGGCGCGGACATAGATCGACTCGGCCGAGATCCGCAGCGCCTTGGCCAGCTGTTGCAGCACTTCGGCGGAGGGCCTGCGCAGCCCGCGCTCGATCTGGCTGAGGTACGGGTTGGAGACTCCCGCCTGCTCCGCGAGCTGCCGCAGTGTCAGCTGGGCGCTCACGCGCTGTTCGTGGAGGTACTCGCCGAGGGTCTCGACGGCCTGCTCCACCCGGGTCTTCGCCATCCTACCAGTCTGCTAACTGCTGCTAGCAAAAGCAAGCAAGCCCCACGTGACACCGGCCACAACCCCCATATGAACGGGGCAGAACCCCCAACTCAACGAAGCACGACCGCCGTTGAGTGGGGGGTTGTGTTCAGCGGAGAAACGTGGCGGTGATCGCCCCGACGGGCTTCCCGCCGCCCAACAGCTCGACCACCCCGGTACGACGCACCGCGCCCCCGTCGACCCCCTCCTCGTCGGGCACTCCGAGACGCTCCAGGGCGGCGGCCATCAGCACCGGCCTGACCCGGGCCGCACCGTCGTCGGTCTTCAGGGCGATGGCCCGACCGTCCGCGAGTGCCACGGCGTAACAGGACTCCGCCCCGGCCTTCCCGATCGCCCCCGGTACGGCGCGCAGCAGGGCCGCTTCGTCGCGACGGGTACCCGACGTCCACTCGGGGTGCTCCCGGATCGCATCGGCCACCAGCGCCTCGGCACCGGAAGTGGCCATTGCCATCTTCCGGAAGGCCCGCGCCAGACCGGTCAGCGACGTGGACAAGAGGGGCGCACCGCAGCCGTCGACCGCGATGACGGCGACCCGCTCCCCGGTCAAGGTGGCGAACACCTCGGTGATGCCCCGCTGCAACGGATGGTCCGGCGACCGGTAGGTGTCGAGCTCCCAGCCGTTGGCCACACACGTGGCGAGCATCGCCGCGTGCTTGCCCGAACAGTTCATCGTGACCGACGACTTCACCCCACCTGCTCGGATGTAGTCGTCGCGGGCGACCTCGTCGATCGGGTAGCCCAGTGGGGTCTGCAGGGCCGACTCGTCCAGTCCGACGGACGCGAGGATGCGGCGTACCCCTTCGACCTGGAACGGCTCACCGGAGTGGGAAGCCGCCGCAAGGGCCAGCAGCTCGCCGCCCAGGACGAGCCCGTGCCGAAGCATCCCGACCACCTGGAGCGGCTTGTTGCAGGAACGCGGGAGCACCGGCGACGTGACGTCCCCCAGGGACCAGTCGACCGACCCGTCGGCGGCGAGCGCGACGACCGATCCGTAGTGGTGACCCTCGACGAAACCGGAGCGCACGATGTCCGCGACCACGACCGGTGCTGGCATGGACCGCACAGTAGCCCGTCAGGAGAAGATGCCCGGGCCGAGGTCCATCCACCACTGGGCGGCCCCCCGCAGCCACCCCGGTGTGGTCGAAGAGCCGACCAACGCGACGAGCCCCGGCGAACCCGTCATGCCGAGGGCGTAGACCCGCGCGGTGTGGCGGGTCGTCCGCTCGCTGCCCAAGGAGGCGCGCAGCACCTGGTCGGAGGTGGCCGCGAACGGAAGGTGACCGATCGCCTGGGCGATCGCGACGGCGACCTCCTCGTTGGGGTCGGCGAGCAGCGGCAGCATCCGCATCCGGTGACCGGGGTCCCCCAGGTAGCGGACCAGGGTGGCGGCCCGCACCCGCACGATGTCGGCCCCTTGCTCGCCAGCGAGGAGGTTCAGCAGCTGCGCGGTCAGTCCCGACGCGAACGGGCTGGCCGACAGGAGCAGACCGGCCAGGTGCCGCCGCTCGGAGTCCCGGTGGAAGAGCCCCTCGCGGATGAGCCGGGCGAGCATCCGGTCCTCGCCATGAGGGGGCGCCTCCGGGCTCGCCCGCCGTGCCGCCTCCGCGAGCCCGACCGCCATCGCCTCCGCCCTCGACGCCGGCACGGACTCGCCGTGCTGGACGACGTACCCCAACCGGCTGCGTCCCGCTTGTTGCTCGGCATGGGTCAGGGTCGCCCGCAACCCCTCCGGCAGTACGGCGACCAGCTCGGCCAGGTCGCCCGCCGCCGTTGCCGGGTTCGCCCGCCACCGCGCCAGCACGAGTACGCCGAGGCGGGCGCGCTCCTCGGCGGTGAAGGTTCGGTGCCTGACCTTCTGGGCGGCCAACCACACCGCGAGCCGGTACGACGCCGGGGTGGGTGGCCTCTCGACGAGGTCCAAGACGAGCTTTGCGGCGCTCCTTGTCGGGAGCTGGTCGAGCATCCCCATCGGGTTGAGCAGGACCTGGGCGTCGGGCATCGACAGGTACTCCCGGATCGCCTCGACGAGGAACTCATGCGACCGCGGAACCGACGAGATGTTCATCGCGGCGGTGGCGAACTGGCGGTAGACCACCTTCACCCCGCGAGGCATCAGGTTCACCACCTGCGCGGCCAGCGACTCCCACGTCCTCGGGGGCAGGTAGACGTGTGAGGCGACCGCGAGGTGCCACCCGAGCTCCTGCCAGTCGCGGGCGTCGCCGCTCCTCTCCTCGACCTTGACGATCAGTTCGTCGAGCCGGTCATCGAACGACGGGGAGCCCGGCTGCAGCCGTGGACTGGTCACCCGGGCCTTCACTCCGGGCAGGGCGGCGCGCACGTAGCCGGTGATCGACGACAGCTGACCGGGCACCAGGCCGAGGAGGTTCTCGTATCCGGACATCGCCTCGAACGACACGGGGATCTCACCCGACTCCCAGCGACTCACCAGGCTGCGAGAGACATCGACGCCGGCCTGCTGCAAGGCGGCGGTGAACCGCTGCCCGTCGTGGTACGCATCTCGATCGCCGTACAGGCGGGCCGTCGCTAGCAGCCACCCGACGCGTGCGTCGATGTCCGGCGACGCGGAGTTGATCGGGGTTGCGTCGAAGGCGATCCGCTGCCGACGACCGGGGCGGTTGCTGGCCGCCATTGATCCTCCTTCGTCCCTCCCCGGACCCCGCAAGGATAGGTGCAGGGGATGGAAGGATGGGGCGCGTGCCGGATCCGACAGCCTTCCCGCAGCATTGCCCGACCCCGCGAGAGCTCGACGATCTCGAGCTGATCGCGCACGGGGTCTTCGGGCGCGAGGGGTTCGAGGGCGCCCACGGCCTGGTCACCCTGCAAGTGCCGGCGACGACGGCCGCGGCCGTCCGGGAGTCCGGACACCTCCGGCTCATTGACCCGGAGGGGGTGCCGTTGGCCGACGTCACCGTCACCGAGACCTATGACGCCGGCGAGCTCGTGGGCATCCAGGGCCCGGTGACGCCCCTCGCCCACAGTGAGTTCGGTCCGTTCCGCGGCCTGCACCGCTCGCCCGCCGAGGTCCGCACCCGGTACGACGCGGACACGGTCACCGTCGTCGTCGCGGCCCCGCTCACCTCGGCCGACCTCGAGCTCATCCGCTCCGCGGCGAAGGGCCGGCCGATCCTGTTGCTTGCGCTGACGGGGACCGGGACGCCGTACGCCGGGCTGTCCGCGGCGGGGCTGATCCGGGCGACCCTCGCCGCGGCCCGCCTGCTCGACGCCGCCGGGGTCGTCGCGGTGCCGCTCGCCTCTCGCGGAGATGCCGAGTCCGACCACCTCCTCGGGCAGCGGGTTGCCGCGGCGTACGCACCGGGTGAGGTCGTCGCGGTCACCGGCACCGGTCCACTGCCCGACAGCGTCGAAGCCACCCTTCCGCGGAGCCAGGAGGGGCTCGTGGTCTTCTTCACCGGGCTGTCCGGCAGCGGGAAGTCGACCCTGGCACGCGCCCTGGTCGACGTCATCGTCGAGCGAGGAGAGCGCACCGTCACGAGCCTCGACGGAGACGTGGTCCGCCGCAACCTGTCGGCGGGGCTGACCTTCTCCAAGCAGGACCGCGAGACGAACATCCGCCGGATCGGCTGGGTCGCCGCGGAGATCTCCCGCCATGGCGGCGTGGCGATCTGCAGCCCAATCGCGCCGTTCGACCGCACCAGGAACGAGGTGCGGGCGATGGCCGACGATGCGGGTGGGGCGTTCGTGCTGGTCCACGTCGCGACCCCGCTAGAGGAGTGCGAGCGGCGCGACCGCAAGGGCCTATACGCGAAGGCTCGAAGGGGCGAGATCGCCGAGTTCACCGGGATCAGCTCGCCGTACGAGGTGCCCGACGACGCCGCTGTCGTCGTCGACACGACCGGGCGCAGCGTCGACGAAGCGCTCGGCGACGTACTCGACTACCTGTACGACGCCGGCCACCTCACCGACCCGGAGACCGACGATGGCTGACCTCTTCACCAGCAGCGCCCTCGCCGTACTGGTGGTCTCCTTCGGGGTCGGCATCGTCGTCGGGCTGACCGGGATGGGGGGCGGCGCCCTGATGACTCCGGCCCTGATCTTCCTCGGGGTGAACCCGACCGTGGCGGTCACGAACGACCTCGTCGCGGCGGCGATCAACCGACCCGTCGGTGCGGCCGTCCACTACAAGCACGGTTCGCCGAACCTGCGGTTGGTGCGGTGGCTCGTCATCGGCTCGGTCCCCACCGCGTTCGCGGGCGCCTTCATCGTCAGGGCGGTCGGGCCCTCCCATGCCCAGGAGAGCTTCGTCAAGGGTGCGATAGGGGTGGCCCTGCTCTTCACCGCCTCCACCTATGCGCTCCGGATGTACCTCCAGCTCCGCTACGTGACCGGGGGGAACACCATCTCCGCCGAGGAGCCCGCCGTACGCCCGATGCTGACGCTGCTGGTCGGGATCGTCGGCGGCCTGCTCGTCGGGATCACGTCGGTCGGTTCCGGGTCGTTGATCATGGTGGCACTGCTGCTGATCTACCCCACCCTCTCGGCGGTGAAGCTGGTCGGCACCGATCTGCTGCAGGCGGTGCCGTTGGTGATCTCGGCGGCGGTCAGCCACGTGATCGTCGGCGGAGTCCAGTGGGCGGTGCTGATCCCGCTGATCGTGGGCGGCACACCCGGAACCTACCTCGGCGCCCGGATGGCCAACTGGGTCCCGCAGTCGGTGATCCGGCGCGGCATCGTGATCGTGCTCACGCTGAGCGGCATCGCCATCTTGGGGGCGCCCCCGAAGGTGGTCGGGCTGATCGGGGGCGGGATGCTGCTGCTCGGGCCGCTGGCGTGGGCCTACATCAGGCAGACCCGGGGACTCTCGGCGTTCGACAACGACTCGGCCGCCTGGCGCCTCCCCGACCGCAAGTAACCGCCCGTGGGATTCGCCGACCCGGCTCGAGAGCCGGGTGCCCTTCCGTGCTTGTGCGGATTGGTCCCCAACCGCACGAAACACGCCGACCGTCATGCAGTTCATGACCACTCGACGCCCCTCCACGCAACGAGAGCCCCCTCACCCAAAGGCCACCGCGGCGAACGAGACGAAGCCCCGTGCGGCCCCGGGCCTAGGGGTAGCCGAGCACCTCGTGGCGGCGGGCCATCCAGGCGACCGCCGACTCGATGCCGTCTCGCACGGTGAGCCGGCTGCGCCACCCGAACAGGGCCGCCGCACGGTCGACGTTCGCATAGGAGCCGACCGCGTCCCCCGGCCGCGGCGGACCCTCCTCGACCGGGACCGAACGACCGACGACCTCCTCGAAGAGCGCGACCAGCTCCCGGACCGTCGTACCCCTGCCGGTGCCGAGGTTGACGACCACGGAGGGCTCGCCGACCTGCGCGAGCGCATCGTCGAACGTCTCGAGGGCACGCACGTGTGCCTCGGCGATGTCCCACACGTGCACGTAGTCGCGTACGCCGGTGCCGTCGCGGGTCGGGTGGTCGGTTCCGGTGATCGTGAAGGCCGGCTTGAGCCCCTCCGCGACGAGGGAGAGCTGACCGAGCACGTGCGAGGGCTCGCGGACGTACGCCCCCGACTCGAGGTCGGGGTCCGAGCCGATGGGGTTGAAGTAGCGCAGGATGACCGCCCGCAGGTCGGTGGCGGCGGCCATGTCCCGAAGGACCATTTCCATGACCTGCTTGGTCCTCGCGTACGGCGAGGTCGGCTCCAGCGGGCTCCCTTCGTCGACCTCGAGCTCGGCCGAGGCGTAGAGCGAGCCGGAGGACGAGAAGAGCACCCGGGGCTTGCCCGCATCGTGGAGGGCGTCGAACAGCTCCAGCGACTTCGCGACGTTGTCCCGGTAGTACTCGTAGGGCATCGCCACCGACTCGGGTACGACGATCCGGGCGGCCATGTGGATGGTGGCCTCGATGTCCGGGTGCTCGTCCACGATGCGGCGGACGAGGTCACGGTCGGCGATGTCGCCCTCGTAGAAGAGCCGGTCGCGCACGAAGACCCGCGGTCCGGCCAGCAACGAGTCGAGGATCACCGGCACGTGTCCGGCCACCTCGAGTGCCTTCGCCGTGACCGAGCCGATGTAACCGGCACCGCCCGTGACCAGAACCTTCATGCCCGGCATTCAACCAGCACCGCCGCGAGTGTTGTCCACGCCACGGCATTTCGGCCCCGAGGGGGCCGCCCGATACCATGGCCGCTGATCCCGACCCCCAAAGGCCACATCCCCCATGACGACCACCCACGCGGACTACCGCATGAGCCAGCTCGACGAGCTGGAGGCGGAGTCCATCCACATCTTCCGCGAGGCCACCGCCGAGTTCGAGAAGCCGGCCCTGCTGTGCTC
>JBOHDW010000248.1:0-4712 GCA_050700795.1 Nocardioidaceae bacterium
GTGTGGACGGGCTCTTAGGGGACCTTGACGACCTGGGCGGCGTAGGCCAGCCCGGCGCCGAACGCGATGAGCAGCGCGAGGTCCCCGGTCTTGGCCTCGCCCTCGCTCATCATCCGGTCGAGGGCGAGTGGGATGGAGGCCGCCGAGGTGTTGCCCTGGTCGGCGATGTCGCGGGCGATCTTGACCCGTTCGGGCAGCTTCATCGACCGGGCCATCGCGTCGGTGATCCGCATGTTCGCCTGGTGTGGCACGAAGACGTCGAGGTCGTCCGCGCTGATTCCGGCGCGGTCGAGGGCCTGCTGGGCCACCTTGGCCATCTCGTAGACCGCCCATCTGAAGACCGGGTTGCCCTGCATCACCAGGTGCGGCATCTCCGGCCGCTCCTGCTCGATGACGTCGCGCCAGTCCTCTTTCTGCCGGATCAGGTCGAACTGCTCACCGTCGGAGCCCCAGACGACCGGGCCGATGGCGGCGGTGGCGGACGGACCGACGACGGCCGCACCGGCTCCGTCGGCGAAGATGAACGCGGTGCTGCGGTCGCCGACGTCGGTCAGGTCGGAGAGGCGTTCGACTCCGATGACGAGCACATGCTTCGCGCTCCCTCCACGGACCATGTCGGAGGCCAGCGAGATGCCGTGGCAGAAGCCGGCGCAGGCGGCGGAGATGTCGAACGCCGCCGGCCGATCGAGCCCCAGCTCGTAGGCGATGGCGGTCGCGACCGCCGGGGTCTGCAGCATGTGGGACACGGTTGCGACGATGACGGCATCGATCTGCGCGGGGGCGATCCCGGCCCGCTCGATCGCGACCCGAGATGCCGCGACCGACATCATCTGCACCGTCTCCTCGGGGGTGGCCCAGCGTCGCTGCTTGATGCCCGAGCGCTGCTGGATCCACTCGTCGCTGGAGTCGATCCGGTCGATGATGTCGTCGTTCGGGATGATCCGGCTCGGTCGGTAGCTGCCGAGTCCCAGGATGGCGGCGTGCTGCTCGCCGACGCCGGGTGCAAGGTTCGCGCTCATGCGGAGACTCCCTCGGGGTGCAGGCGGATCAGGGGCTGGCCCGGGGAGACGAGATCGCCGTCCTCGACGAGCCACTCGACGATGGTGCCGCCGTGGGGCGCGGTGACCGTCGTCTGGTCCCGCAGGCTCTGGACGGCGCCGATGGGCGCGTCCGGAGCGATCATGTCACCCTCGCTCAGCCCGCCGGCCTGGTGGAAGGTCCCCTTCATCGGCGCCACGAGCATCCGCCACGTGGGGGATGCGTCGATCTGCGAGGCCACCCCGTGCTTCTCGCAGAACGAGCGGGCGTCGTCGAGCTGGTCGGGCGTCTTGAGCGCGAACGTCTCCACGCCTTTCATCGCCCGCTTGGCGATCCCCGTGAGCGTGCCGGCCGGGGGCATCTCCAGCATCCCGGTCACCCCGAGGTCGAGCATCGTCTCCATGCACAGGTCCCAGCGGACCGGATTGCTCACCTGGGTCACGATGCGCCTGAGCACCTCGTGTCCCTCGTGGACGATCCGCCCGTCGCGGTTGGAGATGATCGGCGTACGCGCGTCGTGGGTGGAGACCGAGCGGCCGAGCCGCCCGAGTACGGCGACCGCGGGGGCCATGTGCTCGGTGTGGAACGCGCCGGCGACGGAGAGCGGGATCAGCCGGGCCTTCTCCGGAGGGTCGTCGGCGAAGGCCGCGAGCTGTTCGAGGGTGCCCGCCGCAACGATCTGGCCCGGGCCGTTGTCGTTGGCCGCGGTGAGGCCGTGGGCGGCGAGCTTGGCGAGCACCTCATCGCGGTCGCCGCCGAGGACCGCGGTCATGCTCGTCGGCGTCGCGGCGGCCGCGGTGGCCATCGCCCGGCCTCGTTCGCGCACCAGGACCATCGCCTGCTCGGCGGTGATGGCGCGCGCACCGGCGGCCGCGGTGAGCTCCCCGACGCTGTGGCCGGCCACCGCCCCCACCTTGCTGAACGCGTCGGCGGGGTGCGGGAAGAGCTCGAGGGCCGCCAGCAACCCGGCGGCGACGAGGAGCGGCTGCGCCACGGCGGTGTCCCGGATGGTGTCGGCGTCGGCGGCGGTGCCGTAGTGGAGCAGGTCGAGCCCGCACACCGCGGAGAGCCAGCCGAGCCGCTCCTCGAAGGCGGGGTTCTCCGCCCACGGGGAGAGGAAGCCGGGAGTCTGGGCACCCTGGCCGGGCGCGACGATCACAAGCACGGGACCCACTCTGCCGTCCGGGGCGGTCCGGTCGCGCCCTCGACGTACACCAAGTTCGGCCGAACCCTTTGTGGGAACCCTACAAGCCGCTGGGTTCCGGGGTGGCCAGCCTGCCGAGCGTGAGCGCGACCCGGTAGGTGTAGGCGTGCCGGGCGTCGCCGGGGGAGAGGCCGGTCACCTCCGCGGCGCGGCGGAGCCGGTAGCGCACGGTGTTTGGGTGCACGAACATCGACCGGGCGGTGCCTTCGATCGACCCGCCGTGCTCGAGGAACGTCCCCACGGTCTCGAGCAGCGCACCCCCCGCGCCCACGAGGGGACCGTAGACGTCCTGGACGAGCCGGCGCCGGGCGTGTCCATCACCGGAGAGGGCCCGCTCGGGCAGCAGGTCGTCGCTGGTGACCGGGCGCGGAGCGCCCGGCCACCCCGGTGCGGCCCGGAGCCCCGCGGCCGCGGAGCGCGCCGAGATGCTCGCGCTGACCAGGTCGGGTACGACGGGCCCGATCACCACCGCCCCCTCCCCGAAGTGGCCCGCCACGGCGGCACCGGCCTTGTCGGGGTTGGTCACCCCGCCGAGTACGACGACCAGTCGGTCGCCCTGGACCGCGCACAGCGCATCGAGGTGGACGTGGCGCGCCGAGCGTCGGATGCCCTCGAAGAGGGACTCGCGCTTGCGCTCGTCGGAGTCGGGGCCGGGGCCGAGCACGACGATGACGTCGCCCTTCGCGGCCCAGCCGAGGGCGCTGGCCCGCGACAGGACCGTCTCGTCCGCCTCGGCGCGTAGGACGGAGTCCACGACGAGTGCCTCGAGGCGTGCGTCCCAGGCACCGCGCATCTCGGCGGCGCGCGCGTAGACCTCGGCGGTCGCGAACGCCACCTCGCGCGCGTAGCGGATGATCGCCTCCCGGACCGACGGTGCGTCCTGCTCGCCGGCGGCCTCGACGACGTTCTCCTCGACCACCTCGATGGTCAGCCGCACCATCTCGACGGTTTGGTGGAGGCTCACAACACCGGCGAGGGTGCGCGGTGCGGCGCCGAACACCTCGGCGGTGATGGGGGTGCCGGCCTCTGGCTCGGCGTACCAGGTGACGAAGGAGTTGATCCCGGCCTGGACGATCAGCCCGATCCAGGACCGGTCCTCGGCCGACAGCTGGCGGAACCACGGCATGTCGCGCTCCATCCGCGCCAATGTCGAGAGGGTGAGCCCGCCGACCGACGACTGCAGCCGGCGGGCGATGGTCGCCCTCTTCCGGCTGGTCGACCCGGCCCTCGTGGTCACACCCCGAACCCTAGCGACCGCCGCACCGTCGACCCGGCCTGAGTGTTGTGCAAGACCCGGCCCACCGTCGCGCCGGCCGGGCTCCGGCCTCTTGCCGGCAGGCGGCCCGGCTCTGTTGCGGATTGGTCCCTAACCGCATGGAATCGGGTGCGAGGGATGCGGTTTGTGACCGATGGGCGGCCTTGTTCGAGCCGGCGCCCCGGCCGTTGAACCGATCAGCCGGTCCGCGTTCGAGCCGGGTCGACGGGGTTTTGGGTTGCGTTCGAGCCGGGTCGACGGGTCAGGCGTCGCCGCCCTCCTGCTTCACCCCGGCCACCGCGGTCGGGTCGTCGATGCGGTACCGGTCGAACGCCTCCTGCACCGTCTCCGCCTTCACCTCTCCGCGGTCGGCGAGGGCCTGGAGCGCGGCCACGACCACCGACTCCGCGTCGACGTGGAAGAACCGTCGAGCGCTCGGCCGGGTGTCGGCGACACCGAACCCGTCGGTCCCCAGGGCGTGGAAGTCCCCGGGGACCCACTTCGCGATCTGGTTGGGTACGGCGCGCATGAAGTCACTGACCGCGACGAGCGGACCTTCGGCCTCCTTGAGCTTGTCGGTGATGTACGGCACCCGCGGCGGCTCACTCGGGTGGAGCAGGTTGAACTCCTCCGCCGCCACCGCGTCGCGGGCCAGCTCGTTCCACGAGGTCACCGACCAGGTGTCGGCGGCGACTCCCCACTCCTCGGCCAGCAGCCGGGCCGCCTTGGTGATCCAAGGGAACCCGACGCCGGACGCGAGCAGCTGGACCCGGGGCGGCTGCCCCTCACCGCCGATCTCGGGAGGTACGGCGACGTGGTAGATGCCCTTGAGCAGCCCCTCGACGTCGAGGTTCTCCGGCTGCGGCGGCTGCACGATCGGCTCGTTGTAGACGGTGATGTAGAAGAGCACGTCCTCGCCGTGCGGGTGCTCCTCGGACGAGCCGTACATCCGGCGGAGGCCGTCTTGGAAGATGTGGCTGACCTCGTAGGCCATCGCCGGGTCGTAGTGCACGATCGCGGGGTTGGTCGCGGCGAGCAGCGGCGAGTGCCCGTCAGCGTGCTGCAGCCCCTCCCCGGTGAGCGTCGTACGGCCCGCGGTCGCACCGATGAGGAAGCCGCGCGCCATCTGGTCGGCCATCGCCCAGATGAAGTCGCCGGTGCGCTGGAACCCGAACATCGAGTAGAAGATGTAGAACGGGATCATGTACTCGCCGT
>JBOHDW010000249.1:0-12995 GCA_050700795.1 Nocardioidaceae bacterium
CTCATGGACTACGGCAAGTTCAAGTACGAGAACGCGCAGAAGGCCCGTGAGGCTCGCCGGAACCAGACCAACACGGTCATCAAGGAGATGAAGCTCCGTCCCAAGATCGACCAGCACGACTACGAGACCAAGAAGGGCCACGTGGTGCGGTTCCTGAACCAAGGGGACAAGGTCAAGATCACGATCATGTTCCGTGGCCGTGAGCAGCACCGCCCCGAGCTCGGGTTCCGGCTGCTGCAGCGGCTCGCGGAGGACGTCGACAACCTGGGCTTTGTGGAGTCCTCGCCCAAGCAGGACGGCCGCAACATGATCATGGTGCTGGGGCCGAACAAGAAGAAGTCAGAGGCCAAGGCGGAGGTCAGGGCCGCCAAGGCGGAACGGGCCGCCGAGAAGGAGGCCGAACGAGAGGCGGAGCGGGCCCATCGGACCGCACACGCGCCGACCGAGCCGGGGGACAAGAAGCCGCGGCGCCGCTCGGAGAACATCGACCCGGGCATGTGACCGCGCACACCGACTAGCACGAAGGACAGACCAGATGCCGAAGAACAAGCCGCACTCCGGTGCCAGCAAGCGCTTCCGGGTGACCGGGACGGGCAAGTTGCGACGCCAGAAGACCGGGCTGCGTCACAACCTGGAGAGCAAGCCGTCGACGATGACCCGCCGGATGTCGGGCACCACCGAGGTGTCGAAGGCCGACACCAACAAGGTCCGCAAGCTGCTCGGCCGCTGAGCCGCGCCCACCCCCAGAACCGATCACAAGGAGTACGACGTGGCACGCGTCAAGCGGGCGGTCAACGCCCAGAAGAAGCGCCGGGTAACCCTCGAGCGAGCCTCCGGCTACCGGGGTCAGCGCTCCCGGCTCTACCGCAAGGCCAAGGAGCAGGTCCAGCACTCGCTGGTCTACAGCTACCGCGACCGTCGCGCCAGGAAGGGCGACTTCCGCAAGCTGTGGATCCAGCGGATCAACGCGGCCGCGCGCGCGAACGGGATGACCTACAACCGGTTCATCCAGGGCCTCAGGATCGCCGGGGTCGAGGTGGACCGGAAGATCCTGGCCGACCTGGCCGTCAACGATGCGCCGGCGTTCGCCGTGCTGGTCGAGACCGCCCGGGGCAGCCTGCCCGAGGACGTCAACGCGCCGGTCTCGGCCTGAGCCGGCCGTCGAACAAGCGGTCGGGACCGGGACGGTGACCAGCCATCCCGCCCCCGCGCTCACCGCGAGCAGCGGCCGGGTCAAGGCGGCGCGGCGGCTGGCCCATCGCACGTCGCGGGCCGAGCACCGGCTCTTCCTTGCCGAGGGGCCCCAGGCGGTCCACGAGGCGCTGGCCACCCCCGGGTGTGTGCGTGAGGTCTTCGCGCTCTCGTCGGTGGCACGCTTCCCTGGCGCGGAAGGGGTGCCCTGGCTCGTGGTCGACGAGCGGGCCCTCGCTGCACTGGCCGAGACGGTGTCCCCTCAGGGGGTCGTCGCGGTGTGCGGCTTCGTCGACGTCGCCTTGGCGGCGGTGCTCGGCGAGTCGCCGCGGCTGCTGGCGATCTGTGCCGAGATCCGCGATCCCGGCAACGCGGGCACCATCATCAGGTGCGCGGACGCGGCCGGAGCCGACGGGGTGGTCATTGCCGGGGAGTCGGTCGACCCCTACAACGGCAAGGCGGTGCGGGCCTCGGTCGGCTCGCTGTTCCACCTTCCCGTGGTCATCGACGTGGATCCCGTCTCCGTCGTACGACGGGTGCGCGACGCCGGTCTGCAGCTCCTCGCCGCCGACGGCGAAGGCGAGGCCGACCTCGACGACATCATCGATGTGGGGCTGCTCGCGCGGCCGACCGGGTGGCTGTTCGGCAACGAGGCGCGCGGGCTCCCCGACGACCTCGCGGCGCAGGCCGACCACCGGGTCAGGATCCCCATCCACGGCCGGGCGGAGTCGCTCAACCTGGCCACCGCCGCGGCCGTGTGCCTCTACGCATCCGCGCGGGCGCAGCGGGCGCTAGCCTGACCGACATGCCCGAGGCAGCGCTGCTCGACCTGCTCCCCGACGGAGTGGTCGCCGCGGGCGCCGACATGCGGGTCGGGTACCTCAACCCCGCGGCCGAGCGGCTGCTCGGCGCATCCGACGGGCTCGGCCGGCCCCTCGCCGACGTGGTGGCGCTGCAGGACCGGGCCGGCAACGAGTGGTTCGCCTGCGTCGCTCCCTACGACGGGCTGAACACCCGCACCGCGTTGGCCGAACAGGCCTGGTACCTCGCGGACGGCACCGAGCTCCTGGTCACCGCCCGGATCGTCCGCAAGAGGCCCACCGACCCCGTGGAGCAGGTGGTCGTCTCCTTGCGAGGCGCACATGCGCGTGACCGCCTCGACCGGGAGCGGTCGGACCTGGTGGCCACCGTCGCCCACGAGCTGCGCTCGCCGTTGACCGGGGTCAAGGCGTTCGTCTCGAACCTGCTGACCAAGTGGGACCGGCTCAACGACGAGCAGAAGAAGATGATGCTCGAGACCGTCAAGAGCGACTCGGACCGACTCGCCAGGCTGATCTCCGAGTTGCTCGACGTGGCCCGGATCGACACCGGTCGGCTGTCGATGTACCCGCAGCCGACCGACTTCGCGGCCGCGGTCGACACGGTCCTGGGCACCGCGCACGTCGCGACCGGCCGGGACATCACCTTCAGCGTGGACGGGTACCTCGCTCCGGTCTACGCCGACCAGGACAAGCTCACGCAGGTGCTGACCAACCTCGTCGACAACGCGATCCGGCACGGGGCCGGCCGGGTGCGGTTGCACGCGAGCCCGATCAAGGGCGCGGATCCGTTCCCCGGGGTGCTGCTCCACGTCGACGATGAAGGGGACGGGATCAGCCCCTCGATCCGCAGCCGGGTGTTCACCAAGTTCTGGAAGCACGGCACCCGGGCCGGGACGGGTCTCGGGATGTACATCATCCACGGACTCACCAACGCCCACGGGGGCACCGTCGACATCGACGACGCCCCCGACGGGGGGGCTCGCATCACGATCCGCTGGCCCTCCTACGCCGCGATGACCCCCTCCGCGGCCGGGGACGACTGAAACCCGTTCGCCGGGCCTCGGTGGCGCTTCCTAGACTGCTCACCGAACCGCCTCCCCGAGAAAGGCCGTCATGCCGGGTCCGAGCTCCGAGTACGACCCCGTCCAGGTCACGCCGCTGAAGGCGGACGAGGTCGAGGCGATGCGCGGCTCCGCACTCGACGCGATCGAAGGCGCCGACTCGCTGGAGGCGCTGAAGCGGGTTCGGCTCGAGCACGCCGGTGACCGCGCTCCCCTGGCACTGGCGAACCGGGAGATCGGTGCGCTGCCGCCCCAGGCCCGCAAGGACGCGGGCATCCGGATCGGTCGGGCGCGCGCCGCCGTGACCGCGGCCCTGTCCGACCGGCAGGCCGCCCTCGAGGTCGCCCAGGAACAGCGGATGCTGGCGGAGGAGACCGTCGACGTCACCCTGCCGTGGGACCGGCGCCTCGTGGGGGCGCGCCACCCGATCACCACCTTGTCGGAGCGGATCGCCGACGTGTTCGTCGCGATGGGCTGGGAGGTCGCCGAGGGGCCCGAGGTCGATGCCGAGTGGCTCAACTTCGATGCCCTCAACCTCGGGCCGGACCACCCGGCCCGGACGATGCAGGACACGTTCTGGCTCGAGCCCGCCGACGGTGGCCTGGTGCTGCGCACCCACACCTCGCCGGTGCAGGCCCGCACCATGCTCAGCCGCACCCCCCCGATCTACGTGATCTGCCCGGGCCGGGTCTTCCGTTCCGACGAGTACGACGCCACGCACAGCCCGGTGTTCCACCAGGTGGAGGGGCTCGTCGTGGACGAGGGGATCACGATGGCGCACCTCAAGGGCACCCTCGACCACTTCGCCGCGGCGATGTTCGGCAGCGGCATCACGACCCGGTTCCGTCCGTCGTACTTCCCGTTCACCGAGCCGAGCGCCGAGGTAGACCTGGTCTGCTTCGTGTGCCGGGGGGAGGCGCCGGCCATCGACTCGTGTCGCACCTGCAAGGGCGAGGGGTGGATCGAGTGGGGCGGCTGCGGCGTGGTCAACCCGCGGGTGCTGCGTGCCTGCGGTATCGATCCGGACGTCTATACCGGGTTCGCGTTCGGCATGGGGATCGACCGAACCCTGATGTTCCGGCACGGCGCGGGGGACCTGCGCGAGGTGTTCGACGGCGACGTACGGTTCACCACCGCCTTCGGGACGGGGCTCTGATGCGGGCCCCGGTGTCGTGGGTCCGCGACTACGTCGACCTGCCCGCCGACCTCTCGGCGACCGACCTCGCGCGTCGGCTGACCGCGCTCGGCCTCAAGCTCGAGGCACTGACCACCCCCGGCTCCGACGTGAGCGGCCCACTGGTCGTCGGGCGGGTACTGTCCTACGCCGACGAGCCGCAGTCGAACGGCAAGACGATCCGTTGGTGTCGGCTGGACGTCGGCCCCCAGCACAACGAGCCGGGGACCGACGACGCCCCGGCCGGGCGCGGCATCGTCTGCGGCGCGATGAACTTCGCGGTAGGGGACCTGGTGGTGGTCTCGCTGCCGGGGGCGGTGCTCCCCGGTGGGTTCGCGATCTCCGCGCGCAAGACCTACGGTCACGTCTCCGACGGGATGATCTGCTCGTCCCGCGAGCTGGGGCTCGGGGACGACCACAGCGGGATCATGGTCCTCGACCCGAGGCTCGGTGCGGCCGAGCCGGGCCAGGACGCGGTCGCGATGCTGCACCTGCGCGACGAGGTGATCGAGTTCGAGATCAACCCCGACCGCGCCTACGCGCTGTCGCTTCGAGGCGTCGCCCGCGAGGCCGCCCTCGGGTACGACGCTCCCTATCGCGACCCCGCCGACCGGGACGTGCCGGCCCCCAACGACCACGGCTACCCGGTGGTGCTCGACGAGCCCGACGCGTGCCCGGTCTTCGTCACCCGCACGGTGTCCGGCTTCGACCCCAGTGCCCCGACCCCCCGATGGCTGGCTCGTCGCGTTCAGCTCGCCGGGATGCGGCCGATCTCCCTCGCGGTCGACGTGACCAACTACGTGATGCTCGAGCTCGGACAGCCGATCCATGGGTACGACGGTGCCAGGCTCGCCGGCGCCATCCGGGTCCGGCGGGCGAAGGCGGGGGAGCGACTGACCACCCTGGACGGAGTCGACCGTGAGCTGTCTCCCGAGGATCTGCTGATCACCGACGACTCGGGGCCCATCGGGCTCGCCGGCGTCATGGGTGGCGAGTCGACCGAGCTGACCGCGTCGACCTCGACGGTGGTCATCGAGGCCGCCCACTTCGACCCGGTGATGGTCTTCCGCAGCCAGAAGCGGCACAAACTGGCCTCCGAGGCGTCCCGGCGCTTCGAGCGCGGCGTCGACCCGCTGCTCCCGGCGTACGCCGCCGACCGGGTCGTCGAGCTGCTGGTCGCCCACGGCGGTGGTCGGGTCGAGGACGGCGTGACCTACGTCGGCTCCCCTCCGGCGGCCCGGGAGATCACCATCGACGCGGCTCTTCCGGCCCGGGTCACCGGCATGACGATCACCGCCGAGACTGCCGTGGACGACCTGCGTGCGGTGGGGTGTGCGGTTGCCGTCGACGGTGCCACCCTGACCGTGCTGCCGCCCTCCTGGCGCCCCGACATCACCGACCCCTTCGACCTCGTGGAGGAGGTCGCCCGAGTGGTGGGCTACGTCAACGTCCCGTCGGTCCTGCCCCCCGCCCCGCCCGGCGGTGGCCTGTCGAAGGAGCAGCGGCTGCGTCGCCGGGTCGGCCTCGCGCTGGCCGGACTCGGGCTGGTGGAGGTCGACTCCTTCCCGTTCCTCGGCTCCGCTGACTTCGACCGGCTCGGGCTGCCGCCCGATGACGTGCTCCGCGGCACGCTGCGGGTGGCGAACCCGCTGTCGGACGAGGCGCCTGATCTGGCGACCACCCTGCTGCCCGGGCTGCTGAAGGTGGCCGCGCGGAACGTGGGCCGCGGCAGCACCGACGTCGGACTCTTCGAGACCTCCCTGGTCTTCTTCCCGACTCCCGATCGGCTCAAGGCACCGATCCTGGGCGTCGACTGGCGGCCCGACGACGCCGACCTCGACAAGCTGATGGCCGCGGTGCCGCACCAGCCGCTCTTCCTGGCCACGGTGCTGGCCGGCAACGTGTCGCGGTCGGGCTGGTGGGGAGCCGGCCGGCCCGCCACCTGGGCCGACGCGGTCCAGGTGGTCCGCGAGGTGGCCCGGGTCCTCGGGCTCGCCGTGACCGTCGAGACCGCCGAGCGGGCGCCCTGGCACCCAGGTCGCTGCGCCCGGCTGCTGCTCGACGGGGCCGAGATCGGCCATGCGGGCGAGGTGCACCCGAAGGTCTGCCAGGCGTACGGCGTGCCGCCCCGCACCTGCGCGGTCGAGGTCGACCTGGACGCCCTCATCGCCGCGGCACCGGCGATCGTTGCGGCACCGACCTTCTCGACGTACCCGGTCGCGAAGGAGGACGTTGCCCTGGTCGTGGACGCAGACCTCCCGTCGGCCGGGCTCGCGGAGACCCTCGTCGAGGGTGCGGGCGAGCTGTGCGAGTCCGTGCGGCTCTTCGACGTCTACACCGGACCGCAGGTCGATCCCGGCAAGAAGTCGCTCGCATTCGCGCTGCGGTTCCGGGCGTCCGACCGGACCCTGACCGAGGGCGAGACCTCCGCCGCGCGCGACGCCGCGGTGGCCCTGGCCGTGGCTCGCCACGGAGCCGTCCAGCGCTCATGACCTCCGCTCGGCCGGGGAGCGGCAGCCGTACCGCGTGAGGCACTACGGTTCATCCGTGCCCTCAGGTCCGGTGCTCCTCGCCTTCCTCGCGACCTCCATCGTGCTTGTTGTGATCCCCGGCCCGAACGTCTTGTTCCTGCTCGGTCGAACGATCGGGCGTGGCCGGCGTGCCGGGCTGGTCTCGTACCTGGGCGTCGAGTCGGCCACCGCCGTCTACGTCGTGGCCACCGCAGCGGGGTTGGGTGCGGTTCTCGCAAGGTCCGCGCTGGCCCTCGCCGCGGTGCGGTACGCCGGGGCGGCGTACCTGCTCTTCTTGGGGGTCAGGGCGATCGGTAGCCGCGGAGCCGGACTCGGTGCGTTGCCGACCCCCGGTCGCCGGGACTACACGCAGGGGTTCCTGGTCGGGGTGTCCAACCCCAAGGTGGCGCTCTTCTTCCTCGCGTTCTTCCCGCAGTTCGTGCGACCCGACCGAGGCAGCGTCTCGCTGCAGCTGCTGGTGTTCGGGGTGATCTTCCTGACGATCGGAGTGCTCTCTGACGGCTGCTACGTCGCCGGTGCCGGCTCCGTCGCCCGCTGGCTCGCGCGACGGCCGCGGCTCTCGCGGAGGCAGGGCCGGTTCGAGGGCACCGTCTACATCGCACTCGGTGCCGCCGCGATCGCCGCGGGGGTCCAGACCGGCTGAGCTCGGCCGGGTCTCATTGCGGTGGGGTGACCCGCGAGTGCTCCGCCCAGGCGGTGGAAGCGGGAGAGGACAGGGCGACCAACAGGAGCACCCCTACGCCGGCACTGAGCAGCGCGTGGAGGTGCCCCGGGGCGTCGCTGACCCGTTGGTAGTCGACGACCTGCACGGCGACGAGCACCGCCGCGACCGCGAGCATCACCCGCCGGGCAAGGTTCAGCCTCCGCAGCACGAACGCCGAGAGCACGAACAACGCGACGAGGGCGGCCACGGCGCCGATCGCCAGGACCAGGTCGAGCCCGGGACCTGGCCAGTGCCGCAGCATCCGCACGACCAGGGTCGGGGCGGCTACCAGGCACACCAGCACCGAGAACCAGATCTGGAGCGGCATCGACTGCCCCGTGTCGCGCGGTTGCAGCGATCCCGCGGCCGCTACGGGCGACACGCCCCTGAGGTCGACCACCGGCAGGTTGCCGTCAGTCTCGACCCGGTCGCCACCGCCGTTGCGCGCGTGGTAGCTGCTGGTGAAGTCGTTGAGGACATCGACGGGCAGCTTCGGGTGCGCGTTGCGGAGTGTGGTGAGGACGTGGTCGCGCTCGACGTCGATGTTGGCGTCCACCTTGTGGGTGACCTGAAGGGTGAACAACGACAGTCCCACCTTCTCGTCGTAGGTGCCGCCGGCGAGCCAGTCGACCCGGTGCCCGCCTGGGAGGGGCCACCCCTCCGGGGTCCGCCAGAACCGGATGTGGTGGCGCTGACCCGGGTTCCCTTCGACCTGCTGCTGGTAGGCCGCGTCCTGCTGTCGGTTGAACAGGTAGAGCGGGCTGACCGGCGCCCGGGGGTAGCTGCGGTGGAGAAGGGTGCAGCGAATGATCCACCACGAGCTGAGGAGTGTCACCGGATCGGCCGGCGTCCACCCCGCGGCGACCATCGCGGTGGCCAGCTGCTCGCCACTGCCGAGAATCGCCAGGTTCAGCGGGTCACCGAGCAGGCCGTCGCTGGTGCGGCTGCGGCCGATGAAGTAGTCCGGGACGTAGATCGCGGTGAGGATCCGGTTCAGCCTGGGCAGCGCCAGGTAGGTCAACAGCAGCCAGAAGACGACCACGAGCAGCACGTTCCACCAGGAGAGTCGCAGTCCGGCCCGCACGACCGCGACGATCAGCCAGACCGCCGCGACGGAGCCCAACCCGAAGAAGAGCCGGTCGTAGGGGCGAACCCGACTCGCGTGTGTCAGGGGGTCGTCGTGCACCTTCGTGGGCATCGTCACCGCAGCAGTGTGGCAGTGCCCCGGTGTGTACATATATACATGTGCGCGTATGATCATCCACATGCGGCACCGGGTCAGCGCGGCGGTCGCCGGCGCGAGTGGGTACGCCGGCGGTGAGCTGCTGCGCCTGCTCCTGGGGCACCCCGACGTCGAGGTCGGGGCACTGACCGGCCTGACGAACGCGGGGGAGCCGCTGGGCCGGCTGCAGCCGCACCTGACCGCGCTGGCCGACCGGATCCTGGAACCGACCACTCCCGAGGTCCTGTCCGGTCACGACGTGGTCTTCCTGGCCCTTCCGCACGGCCGCTCGGCGGCCGTGGCGGCGGAGCTCGACCATCGGACCGTGGTCATCGACTGCGGCGCGGACTTCCGCCTCACCGACCCGGACAGCTGGGCCCGGTTCTACGGCGGGGTGCACTCCGGCTCGTGGCCCTACGGCCTGCCCGAGCTCGCCGACCAGCGGGCGGTGCTGGCGATGGCCCGCAGGATCGCCGTACCCGGCTGCTACCCGACGGTGACCACCCTCGCGCTTGCCCCGGCGGTCGAGGCCGGGGTGGCGGACCCCTCCGACCTGGTCGTGGTAGCCGCCTCCGGGACCTCGGGTGCGGGCAAGGCGGCGAAGCAGCACCTCTTGGGCTCGGAGGTGATGGGCTCGGTGGCGGCGTACGCCGTCGGCGGGATGCACCGGCACACGCCCGAGATCGTGCAGAACCTCGCACTGTTGACCGACCGGGAGGTGTCGGTGTCGTTCACCCCGCTGCTGGTGCCGATGCCGCGCGGCATCCTGGCCACGTGCACGGCGCCCACGACCGCCACCAGCGAGGAGGTCCGGGCGATCTACCTGAAGGCGTACGCCGACGAGCCGTTCGTGCACGTGCTACCCGAGGGGAGCTGGCCGCAGACGAAGTCGGTGCTCGGCTCGAACGCCGTCCACCTGCAGGTGACCGTCGACGCCGCCGCGCGCCGCCTGGTGGCGGTCGGGGCGGTCGACAACCTCACGAAGGGGACCGCGGGGGCCGCGGTGCAGTGCATGAACCTGGCCCTGGGGCTCGACGAGAGCACCGGCCTCACCGTGAACGGGATCGCGCCGTGAGCGTCACCCACCCCGCGGGGTTCCGGGCCGCCGGGGTGACCGCCGGGCTCAAGTCCTCGGGCGGGAAGGACCTGGCCCTGGTCGTCAACGACGGACCGGAGTACGCCGCCGCGAGCGTGTTCACCGGCAACCGGTGCAAGGCGAACCCGGTGCTGTGGAGCGAGCAGGTGGTCAAGGACGGCGTGGTGCGAGCGGTGGTGCTGAACTCCGGAGGCGCCAACTGCTACACCGGTGCCGAGGGGTTCGAGACCACCCATGCGGTCGCCGAACGCGTCGCCGGCGGGCTCGGCGTCGGTGCGGTGGACGTGGTGGTCTGTTCGACGGGGCTGATCGGGGTCGCCAACCCGCGTCGGCTGCTGATCGACGGCGTCGACGCAGCGGTGGCGGGGCTTGGCGACCATGGCGGCGAGGCCGCCGAGGCGATCATGACCACCGACACCGTTCCCAAGCAGGTCGTGGTCGAGCGTGCGGGGTGGAGCATCGGTGGCATGGCGAAGGGCGCCGGCATGCTGGCTCCGCAGCTGGCCACCATGCTCGTCGTACTCACCACCGATGCGTCCGTCGACGCCGGCGCGGCGGACCGCTCGCTGCGAGCCGCCACCCGGGTCACCTTCGACCGGCTCGACTCCGACGGTTGCATGTCGACCAACGACACCGTCACGTTGCTTGCGGGGGGTGCGTCCGGGGTCACCCCATCCGAGAGCGAGTTCACCGCCGCCCTGACCGAGGCCTGTCGTGACCTGGCCGGACAGCTGCTGGCCGATGCCGAGGGCGCCGACCACGAGATCGCGATCACCGTGCGCAACGCGGCCACGGAGGCGGACGCGATGGAGGTCGGCCGGGCGGTGGCCCGGGGCAACCTGTTCAAGGCGGCGGTCTTCGGGCGGGACCCGAACTGGGGAAGGGTGCTGGCCAGCGTGGGTACGACGCGGGCGGCGTTCGACCCCGCCGACCTCGACGTCGCACTCAACGGCGTCTGGGTCTGCCGGGCCTCGGAGCCCCACGAGCCGCCGGACCGGGTCGACCTGACCCCTCGGCAGGTCACCGTGACCATCGACCTCAAGACCGGCCACGAAAGCGCCACGGTGTGGACCAACGACCTGACCCACGCCTACGTCCACGAGAACAGCGCGTACTCGTCGTGACCCCCCTCGAGAAGGCCGCGGTCCTGGCCGGTGCCCTGCCGTGGCTGGAGCGCTACCACGGCAAGACGATCGTGGTGAAGTACGGCGGGAACGCGATGACCGACGACACGCTCAAGCGGGCGTTCGCCGAGGACGTCGTCTTCCTGCGGTACGCCGGCTTCAGGCCGGTCGTCGTGCACGGTGGGGGACCGCAGATCACCCGGATGCTGGACCGGCTCGGGATCGCCAGCGAGTTCAGGGGTGGCCTTCGGGTCACCAGCGACGAGGCGATGGACGTGGTCCGGATGGTGCTGGTCGGCCAGGTGCAGCGGGAGCTGGTCGGGCTGCTCAACCAGCACGGCCCGCTCGCGGTCGGGCTGTCGGGGGAGGACGCCGGACTGTTCACCGCGAAGCGGACCGGAACCGTCGTCGACGGCGAGGAGGTCGACCTCGGCCTGGTCGGCGAGGTGGCCCACGTGCGCCCAGAAGCGGTGCTCGACCTGGTCGACGCCGGCCGCATCCCGGTCATCTCGAGCGTGGCCCCCGATCCGGAAGGACGCGTGCACAACGTGAATGCCGACACGGCCGCCGCGGCGCTCGCGGTGGCTGTCGGGGCCGAGAAGCTCCTGGTGCTGACCGACGTCGAGGGGCTCTACCGCGACTGGCCGGCCAGCGACGACGTGATCGGGGAGATCGCCCCGGAGGCGCTGGCCGACCTGTTGCCGCGCCTCGACGCCGGGATGGTGCCGAAGATGCGGGCCTGCCTGACCGCGGTGACGAACGGCGTACCCCGGGCGACGGTGGTCGACGGTCGTGAGCCGCACGCCGTACTCCTGGAGATCTTCACCGACGAGGGCGTCGGCACCCAGGTGCTTCCGGGCGTGGCCACCAAGATCCGAACGGCGAAGAAGGCGGCGTCATGACCGACAGGTTCCGGAAGCGGTACGCCGGCGCACTGATGAACACGTTCGGGCCGCCCCGGCTGGTGCTCGTGAAGGGCAGGGGGCCCTACGTGTGGGACGCGGACGGCAACCGCTACCTGGACCTGCTCGGCGGCATCGCGGTGAACGCGCTCGGCCATGGCCATCCGGCGCTGGTCGGTGCGGTCAGCCGGCAGCTGGCCACCTTGGGGCACGTGTCCAACTTCTTCGCGACCGAGCCGCAGATCGAGCTCGCGGAGACGCTGCTGGACCTCCTGGGCGCGGACGGGCGGGTCTTCCTCACCAACTCCGGCACGGAGGCCAACGAGGCCGCCCTCAAGCTGACCCGGCGGACCGGGCGGACCCACCTGGTCGCCGCGGAGGGCGGGTTCCACGGCCGCACGATGGGCGCACTCGCGCTGACGTCGAAGGCGGCCTACCGGGAGCCCTTCGAGCCGTTGCCGGGCCACGTCACTTTCGTGCCCTTCGGCGACGAACGCGCGTTGGCCGACGCGGTGGACGGCGACACGGCCGCCATCGTCCTCGAACCCGTCCAGGGCGAGGCCGGGGTGGTCCTCCCACCCGCCGGCTACCTGCACGCGGCGCGGGCCATCGCAGACCGGCACGGAGCGCTGCTGTGGCTCGACGAGGTGCAGACCGGGATGGGCCGGACCGGAGCCTGGTTCGCGCACACCGAGGCGGACGTGGTGCCCGACGTCGTCACCCTCGCCAAGGGGCTGGCCGGCGGGGTGCCGATCGGTGCCTGCATCGGTGTCGGCGGCGCCGGTGAGCTGCTCGGCCCCGGCAACCATGGCAGCACGTTCGGTGGGAACCCGGTCGCGGCCGCCGCGGCGCTCGCCGTGATCGAGACGATCCGCTCCGAGGAGCTGCTCGACAACGCCCTCCAGGTGGGGGCGGCGTTGAGGGATGGGCTGCGCCACGAGCACGTGACCGAGGTCCGTGGCGTCGGGCTGCTCATCGGGCTCGACCTTGACCGTCCGCTGGCGGCGGCGGTGGCCCGCTCCGCGTTGACCAGGGGGTTCATCGTCAACGACTGCACCGCGAGCCGGATCCGGCTCGCCCCGCCGCTCAACCTCTCTCTCGCGGAGGCGGCCGGGTTCGTCGTCGAGTGGCCGGAGATCGTGGACGAGGCCTATCGCGACGACCCGGAGG
>JBOHDW010000250.1:0-6407 GCA_050700795.1 Nocardioidaceae bacterium
GTCCGGCTTCCTGCTCGGCTACATCGCCGTGCTCCCACTGATCGGCCGGATCGCGGACCTGCGCGGCCGGCTACCCGTCCTCGTCGGCTCCCTGGTGGTGTTCGCCCTCGGCTCGCTGGTCACCGCCGCGTCGTACGACCTGGCCAGCATGGTCGTGGGCCGGTTCCTCCAGGGTGTCGGTGGTGGCGGGCTGGTGCCCGCGACGCTCGCCCTGGTCGCCGATCTCTACCCGGTCCGGCAGCGCGGGATCCCACTCGGCGTGGTCGGAGCGGTGCAGGAGCTCGGCAGCGTGCTGGGGCCGCTGTACGGCGCGATGATCCTCGCCCTCGCGAACTGGCGGTGGATCTTCGTGGTCAACGTGGCGGTGGCGGTGGTGCTCGGTGTCGCGCTCCGTCGGCTGATCGCCCGAGAGTCCGTCACGTGCGTGGACGGGTGGGGCGTCGCGCTGCTGGTGTCCGGCCTGGTCGGCCTGGTGCTCACGATGGCTCAGCCGGCCTCACTCACGACCCGGCTCACGATCGGGTTGGCCTTCGTACCCCTGGTCGGAGAGTCGCGCTGGCTCGGGCCCGTGGGGGTGGTCACCGTCGTCCTCGGGGCCGGCTTCGTGGTGCGCTGCCTGCTGGCGCGGCACCCGCTGGTCGACCTTCGCCGGTGGCGGGTCCTCGTCGGCCGCGCGGATCTGGTGGGCGCGGGTCTCCTTGCGCTCTGCCTCGGCGCGATCATCGTGGCGTTCGCCACCGCCGACCCGGAGCACGCGGTGTTCTCTCCCGCGGGGCCGTGGCTGCTGGTCGCCGCCGCCCTGCTCGCCGGACTGCTCCTCCGGCACCTGCGCCGCGCGGTGAACCCGATCTTCCCGCGGGACGCGTTCGCGGCCAGGCCCGCCTGGGGCGCGCTTGTGGTCAGCCTGTTCGTGGGCGCGGCGCTGGTCTCCGGGCTGGTGGACATCCCGATCTTCGCCCGGGTCTCGGTCTACCCGAACTCACAGCTCGACGCGGCCCTCGTGCTGGTCCGGCTGCTCGTGGCCCTGCCGGCGGGGGCGTTGCTCGGTGGCCGGCTCACCCAGCGCTTTCCGGCCGGGCCGGTCGCAGGGGTCGGGATGATCCTCTGCGTGGTCGGCTACTCCTGGATGGCCCACTGGGGGCTGGACAGCCTGCGGCATCCGGTCGCGACGGTCCCGCTGGTGCTGACCGGCTTCGGCTTCGGGCTGGCGCTGGCTCCGGTCAACGCGGCCCTGCTGGCGGCCACCGCCGATGCCGTGCACGGGGTGAGCTCCGCGCTGCTCGTCGTGGCCAGGATGGTCGGCATGCTCGTCGGCATCAGCGCGCTCACCGAGCTCGGCCTGCGCCGCTACTACGCCGCCTCGGCCGCACTGCCGACACCCACCCGGGTCTGCCACGCCCGGACCCAGTGCTCCGCCTACACCAGGCTTCTCAAGGAGGCCGGGCTGACCCAGCTGCAGACCGTCTTCGTCGGTGCCGCGGTCTGTGCGCTGCTCGCCGGGGTGGTGGCGCTGCTGACTCTTCGCACCGGTAGGTTGCCCGAGTGACCGACGCGTTCGCAGACCTGCTGGCGGCGAACCGCCGCTTCGCGCAGACCTTCACGCTCCGCGGCTTCGACGGGGTGGCCCATGCCGGAGTCGCGATGGTCACCTGCATGGATTCCCGCATCGACCCGTTGGGGATGCTCGAACTGCATCCCGGCGACGCGAAGATCGTCCGCAACCCCGGCGGCCGGGTCACCCCGACGGCGCTCGAGGCGCTCGTGCTCGGGGTGCACCTGCTCGGCGTGGAGCGGATCCTGATCGTGCCGCACACCCGCTGCGCGATGGCCACCTCGACCCTTGCCCAGCTTCGCGACCGCGTCGGCGAGTCCGCCGGTCAGGACGTGTCCTGGCAGAGGTTCGGGGTGGTCGACGACCAGCTCGCGGCTCTCGAGGACGATGTGCGCATTGTTCTGGCACATCCCCTCATTCCGGACCGGGTTGCCGTCGGCGGCTTCATGTACGACGTCGACACCGGACTGCTCGAGCCGCGCGCCTGACGTGATTCGGTCCCCGATCTAGGTAGTTCTGCCGATGGACTGGCCCGAGCACGCGGGCGCACACTGACCGGATGGGACTCCTGGAGCGGAACGCCCCCCTCGCCTCTCTCGCCGAGTACGCCGAGGAGGCCCGCAACGGCTCCGGCCGGCTGGTCCTGGTCGCGGGCGAGGCGGGGGTCGGGAAGTCCGCACTCCTGGAGGAGTTCCAGGGCGAGCTCCCGGCCTCCGAATGGCTGTGGGGCGCGTGCGACGGGTTGTTCACCCCCCGACCCCTTGCGCCGTTGCTCGACATCGCGGAGCGGATGGGTGGCGAGCTGTGGCGCGTCTGCGGTGAGGGTGCGCCCCGCGACGACCTCTTCGCCGCCCTCCTTCGCCAGGTGAGCGCAGCGGAGACCCTGTCCGTCCTGGTCATCGAGGACGTGCACTGGGCCGACGAGGCCACCCTCGACCTGGTCCGCTTCCTGGGCCGCCGGATCCGCGATGCCAACGTGCTGGTACTGGTCACCTACCGCGACGACGCCCTGGCTCCGACCGAGCCGCTCCGAGTGGCGCTGGGCGAGCTGAGCAGCCAGCGTACGACGCGACGGGTGGTGCTTCCGGCGCTGACCGAGGATGCCGTGAGCGTGCTGGCTGAGGGGTCGCAGATCCCGGCGGCCGAGCTGCACCAGCTCACCGGGGGGAACCCCTTCTTCGTCACCGAGGTGCTTCGCAGCAGCGGCGGGACGATCCCGACCTCGGCACGAGACGCCGTTCTCTCTCGCGTGGCGATCGTCAGCGAACCGGCCCGGCACACTCTCGAGATGGCCGCGCTCGACGGCACTCGTGTCGACTCCCCGTTGATGGCGGCGGCCGGTGCCGACGTACGGCTCCTCGATGAGCTGGTCTCCGCGGGTCTGCTGCGAGGGGAGGGGGGCGAGCTGCGGTTCAGCCACGAGCTCGCGCGGCTCGCGGTCGAGTCGACCGTCGCGCCGCACCGACAGGTCACCGGACATCGCGCGATCCTGGACGCGCTGATCACGGGGGGCTGCCGCGACGACGCCAGGCTCGCCTACCACGCGGAAGAGGCCGGTGCGTCCGACCTGGTCGCCGCGTTCGCGACACGAGCGGGTCGTCACGCCGCGACGCTGGGCGCCCATCGAGAGGCCGCCGCACAGTTCGAACGAGCACTCCGGTACGCCGACGACCAGAACCCGGCCGCGGTCGCCGAGCTGCTCGACGAGCTCGCCGACGAGCTCACCGTGGTCGACCGCTGGCCCGAGTCCGCCGAGGCGCGGCAGTCCGCCCTCGACCTCTGGCACGGGATCGGTGACCGGCGCCGAGAGGGCGAGGATCTGCGCCGGCTGTCCACCGTGATGTGGCGGCTGTGCCGCGGAGCCGAACACCTGGCCGCGCTCAAGGGTTCGATCGACCTGCTCGAGCCCCTGGGCGACAACCCGGAGCTCGCCCGCGGTTACTCGGCGTACGCGTTCGTGCTGTGGGCCTCCGACCCCGCGGCCGGCGAGGCGATGCTGCTGCGCGCCAGCGAGATGGCCGATGCCCTGGACGATCCGTCGTTGCGCAGTGACGTGCTCAACAACCGCGCGGCCGCCGAGTTCAACCGCGACCAGGACTGGACCCAGATGATGGACCAGGCGCTGCGGCTGGCCTTGGAGGCGGACGCGCCGCCTCAGGCCGGACGCGCCTACGCCAACGCCTACACCTTCTACATCGCACAGTTCCGGTACGCCGAGGGCGAGCGGTACTGGCACGACGGGATCGAGTATTGCGACGAACGCGACATCTCGACCTTCTCCACCTGTCTGCGCGGCCACCGGGCCATAGCGCTGCTCGATCTGGGCCGGTGGGACGAGGCAGCGGCCCTCGCCCGCCTGGTGCTGGCGACCGAGGCCAGCCCGGTCAACCTGCTCACCTCGCAGGTAACGCTCGGCTTGGTCGGCGCCCGGCGAGGTGAGAGCGAAGGCGTCGCCCACCTTGAAGACGCGGTGCGCGCGGCCGACAGCCTCGATGAGGCCGACTGGGTCGCGCTGACGCGCAGGGCCCGCGCCGAAGCACGTTGGCTCGGCGGCGATCTCGAGGGTGCCGCAACCGACCTCGACCGGGCGCGCTCGATGATCTCCGCACTCGAGTCCGACGAGGACGCCGCGGTCGCCGTGTGGGAGCGTCGGCTGGACGGCGAGGGGCGCACCATTGGACCCGTCGCCGAGCCGTTCGCGAGCCAGCTCGCCGGCCACCACGAGGTCGCGGCCAAACGGTGGGCCGAGCTCGGCTGCGGGTACCACGCCGCACTGGCCTGGTACGACGCCGGCACCGACGAGGGCCTTCGTGAGGGCCTTCGCCGATTCGAGGAGCTGGGCGCCACGGCCCCGGCCGCGATGACCCGGCGGCGGATGCGCGATCTCGGGCTGCGTTCGATCCCGTCGGGAACGCGCACCTCCACCAAGAGCCATCCGCGCGGGCTGACCGTGCGGGAGAACGAGGTTCTCGCCCTCCTGTGCGAGGGGCTCACCAACGAAGAGATCGGTGCCCGCCTGTTCATCTCCGCCAAGACCGTCGACCACCACGTCTCCGCGGTGCTCGGCAAGCTGGAGGTGCCTTCGCGTCGGAGGGCCGCCGATGAGGCGCGGCGGATGGGTCTCGTGGACGCCGCCCCCGCCACAACATAGGGGGTTTCGGACGCAACCCCGGGAGCTCCTCCCGATCCGGGACGCGGCGTCTCGCGCCTACGGTCGCGGTGACCGCATCACGACCGAAGGAGTCTCTAATGCCGCTCTACATGGATGTGCACCACCTTGACAGTGGGGTCACCGTCGACGACGTCGCCAAGGCCCACATGGCCGACCTCCAGGTGCAGGGCAAGTACGACGTCCGCTACCTGCGCTACTGGGTCGACGAAGCCAAGGGCGCGATCTTCTGCCTCGTCGAGGCGCCCTCGGCGGACGCCTCGGCGACCGTACACCGCGAGGCACACGGCCTCGTCGCCGACGAGATCTTCGAAGTCAAGGAAGGCTCGTGATGATGAGGCTGAGGTTGACCCATCGGCGCTTGTCGCTGGCCGCGGCCACCGCCGTGGTCGCGCTGATCGTCGGTGGGCTGGCCGTGACCGCGAACGCCGGCGTGCGCCACGACGTACGCGCGGCTCGGGCGGCGACCAGCTCCTTCACCCATCCGGGGGCCGCCAAGAAGGCGGGGTACGGGTTGTTGCGCGATGCCAAGGGGGTCGCTTGCATCGCGATGCCCGGGATGGGTGCGATGGGCATCCACTACGTCAACGGCGCGCTGCTCGACTCGAAGATCGCCCTACGGCACCCGGAGGCTCTGGTCTACCGCTTCACCCGCAACGGACACCTCCGCCTGGCCGCGCTGGAGTACGTCGTGCTGAAGCAGGACTGGCAGACCGCCCATGGTGCCAACGCCGCACGACCGAGGCTCTACGGGCACAGGTTCAACCTCACCCCCGCAGGGAACCGGTTCGGGCTGCCGGCGTTCTACTCCCTGCACGCCTGGATCTGGTACGGGAACCCGGCCGGCAGGTTCAAGATGTGGAACCCGCGGGTGCACTGCCCGGCCGGGATCTAGCCGCCCCCGCCGAGTTGTCAGAGTCGTGTCCGGCTCGGGCCGGGCACGGGTCTGACACCTCGGTTAGGCGTCGATCGCGGAGGTGTCGACGTCGTACGCGGCCTGGACGAGGAACTCCTTGCGGGGCGCCACGTCGGTACCCATGAGCAGCTCGAAGACCTGCTCGGCCGTCTCCGCGTCGTCGACGGTGATCCGGCGCAGGGTACGGCGACGCGGGTCCATCGTGGTCTCGGCGAGCTGATGGGCATCCATCTCTCCGAGGCCTTTGTAGCGCTGGACCGGGTCCTTCCAGCGGATCCCCTTCTTGGCCAGCTCGGCGAGCTTGCGCTGCAGTTCCGGGTCCGAGTAGGTGTACAGGTAGCGCTCCATCCCCTTCTTCGGGTTGGACAGCTCGATGCGGTGCAGCGGTGGGACCGCCGAGAACACCCGCCCCGAGGTGATCAACCCGGGCATGTACTTGAAGAACAACGTGGTCAGCAGGCAGCGGATGTGTGCACCGTCGGAGTCGGCGTCGGCCATGAAGATGATCCGGCCGTAGCGGCAACTGTCGATGTCGAAGGTCCGGCCCGACCCGGCGCTGACCACTTGGATGATCGAGGCGCACTCGGCGTTCTTGAGCATGTCGCCGACCGATGCCTTCTGGACGTTCAGGATCTTGCCGCGGATCGGCAGCAGCGCCTGGAACTCCGAGCTGCGGGCCAGCTTCGCGGTGCCCAGCGCCGAGTCTCCCTCGACGATGAACAGCTCGCTGCGGTCCATGTCGTTGGAGCGGCAGTCGGCCAGCTTCGAGG
>JBOHDW010000251.1:0-4519 GCA_050700795.1 Nocardioidaceae bacterium
GCATCGACCTGTGCAACGAAATCATCGAAGAGGAGCTGTCGGAGACATCCGAGCTCCGCTTCGACGAGCTACCCAAGCCCCGCGAGATCTACGAGTTCCTGAACGACTACGTCATCGGCCAGGACTACGCCAAGAAGATCCTGTCGGTGGCCGTCTACAACCACTACAAGCGGGTCCAGGTGGGGGCGCTGTCCGACCCCGACGTGGAGCTGGCCAAGTCGAACATCCTCCTGCTCGGCCCCACCGGCTGCGGCAAGACGCTCCTGGCCCAGACCCTCGCCCGCCTGCTGAACGTGCCGTTCGCCATCGCCGACGCTACCGCCCTCACCGAGGCCGGCTACGTGGGCGAGGACGTCGAGAACATCCTGCTCAAGCTGATCCAGGCCGCCGACTACGACGTGAAGAAGGCCGAGACCGGGATCATCTACATCGACGAGATCGACAAGGTCGCCCGCAAGGCCGAGAACCCGTCGATCACCCGCGACGTGTCGGGTGAGGGCGTCCAACAGGCGCTGCTCAAGATCCTCGAGGGCTCTACCGCCTCGGTGCCACCGCAGGGCGGGCGCAAGCACCCGCACCAAGAGTTCATCCAGATCGACACGACGAACATCTTGTTCATCGTCGGGGGCGCCTTCGCCGGCCTCGAGCACATCGTCGAGCAGCGGATCGGCCGCAAGACACTCGGTTTCGGGACCACCCTGCCGACCCAGGAGGAGCGCGACGCCGAGCGGATCTTCTCCGAAGTGATGCCCGAGGACCTGCTCAAGTTCGGGTTGATCCCCGAGTTCATCGGCCGGCTTCCGGTCATCGCGACGGTCGACAAGCTGAACCGCGAGGCGTTGGTCCAGATCCTGACCGAGCCCAGGAACGCCCTGGTCAAGCAGTACCAAAAGCTCTTCGAGCTCGACGCTGTCGAGCTCGAGTTCACCGCCGACGCGATCGATGCCGTGGCGGACCTGGCGATGGTCCGTGGCACCGGTGCCCGGGGGTTGCGCGCCATCATCGAGGAGGTCCTCCTCCACGTGATGTACGACGTCCCCTCGCGCGAGGATGTCGCGAAGGTCGTGGTGACCAAGGAGGTCGTGGTCGACAACGTGAACCCGACCCTGGTGCCCCGCGAACCCGAGGCGAAGAAGAAGAAGTCCGCCTGACCGCCTCCCGCAGAGCGGGATCGGCTGGTTAGGCTCACCGGGTGACTTCTCACCCCACACCCCTGCAGCTGCCCACCTCCGACTGGGAGGGCTGGGTCGGCACCCGCTGCGACGAGCAACTGGCCGCCGCTCGTGCGACCGTCGCCGCCCTGAAGGAGACCCCCCGCTCCGCCGCGCAGACGATGGCGCTCTGGAACGACGTCAACCTGGCCCTGACCAACGCGTTCGCGGCCTCCTCGCTGCTGGCCAACGTCCACCCGGACGAAGCGGTCCGCAACCGGGCCGAGACGGCGGAGCAGGACGCCCACAAGCTGCTCACCGAGATCGGGCTGGACCGCGCGTTGTTCAACGTGCTCACGGCGGTGAGCCCCGCCGAGCTCGACCGTGGTGGGCGAAGGGTGCTCACGCTGGCGCTGCGCGACTTCCGCCGAGCCGGCGTGGACCAGGACGAGCAGGTGCGCGAGCGGCTCCGGCAGATCAACGAGCGGGAGACCCAGGTCGCCCAGGAGTACTCCAAGAACATCCGGGACGGGGTCCGCACGGTCACCGTCGACCCGTCCGCGCTCGAGGGTCTTCCCGACGACTACATCGCGGCGCACCAGCCCGGGGACGATGGCCTGGTCACCATCAACACCGAGTACCCCGACTACATCCCGTTCCTGGCCTTCGCCCGCGACCGTGACGCCCGGTCCCGGCTGACCCACGAGTACCTCAACCGGGCCTGGCCCGAGAACGACGGGCTGCTCCGCGAGCTGTTCGCGCTCCGTCGCGAGCAGGCTAAGCTGCTCGGGTACGCCGACTGGCCGTCGTACGACGCCGAGGTCAAGATGATCGGCAAGGGGGACGCGATCCCCGAGTTCATCGACAAGATCACCGAGCTGTCCGATGAGACCGGCCGCCGCGACTTCGCCGTACTCCTGGAAAGGCTGCAGCAGGACCATCCCGGGACCACCACGGTGGACGCGGTGGACCGCAGCTACTACAGCGAGCTGCTCCGCCGGGAGCGCTTCGATGTCGACTCCCAGCGGGTGCGCACCTACTTCGACTTCGCCAAGGTGCGGGCCGGCCTCCTGGAGGTGACCGGTCGGCTGTTCGGTCTCGACTACGTCCCCGTGAGCGACGCGCACGGCTGGCACGAGGACGTCGCGACCTACGACGTGTTCTCGGACCGCGAGCGGCTCGGTCGCATCCACCTCGACCTGCACCCCCGGAAGGGGAAGTACAACCACGCGGCGCAGTTCGATCTGGTGCCCGGGATCAAGGATCGTCAGCTCGCCGAGGGGGTGCTGGTGTGCAACTTCTCCCGCACCCTCATGGAGCACGACCATGTGGTGACCTTGTTCCACGAGTTCGGTCACCTGGTCCACAACGTGCTGGCCGGGGGGCACGAGTGGGCCCGGTTCTCCGGGGTCGCGACCGAGTGGGACTTCGTGGAGGCGCCGTCGCAGATGCTGGAGGAGTGGGCCTGGGACGCCGACGTACTCCAGGCCTTCGCCACGAATGCCGAGGGCGAGCCGATCCCGCGCGAGCTGGTGCGGAAGATGCGGGAGGCGAAGGACTTCGGCAAGGGCTGCTACGTCCGCACCCAGATGTTCTACGCGGCGTTGTCCTACTACGCGCACCTCCAGGTCCCCGACGACCTGACCGCCATGGTGGTCGACCTGCAGGGGCGCTACGACCTCTTCTCCTACGTGCCCGACACCCATTTCCAGGCGGCCTTCGGTCACCTGGAGGGCTATGGGTCGGGCTACTACACCTACATGTGGAGCCTGGTGATCGCCAAGGACCTGTTCTCGGCGTTCGACCGTGACAACATGTTCGACACCGAGGTGGCCCACCGGTACCGCGACGTCGTACTGGCCGCCGGCGGCAGCAGCGACGCCGCCGACCTGGTCACGGAGTTCCTCGGTCGCGCCTACAACTTCGACGCGTGGGAAGCCTGGCTCAACCGCACCTAAAGCGATTCGTCTGCGTTGTTTCGTCTGTTTTCAGCGAAGGGAGCGCAGACGAATCTCGGGGGGCGGCGCATACTGAGCACATGCGTCGACGAGTCGCCGGAGCGGTCCTGCTGCTGGCGGTCTCCTTCTCCGTCGGTACGTCGAGCGCCGCGTCCGCCCCAGCCCACGACGCGGCCTGGCACCTGCGTTATCCCCTGCAGTGTCACATGGCCTCCGACCGTACGGCGCCGCCCTCCTGACCAGTGGTGCTCGCCGTTCCTCAGGCGGACTCGGACCACGCCCCCGCATCGGCCAGTGGTACGCCGGCCGCGGCCAGGTCCGCGATCACGGGACCCGGCTCGAGGCGCAACTCGACAGTCGAGCACCGCAACACCGTCGCGCCAGAGATCACCACGCTCCGCTCGCGCTTCTGGTCCTGCCACCACTGCTCGGTCTCCATGTGGAACGACCCGTCGACCTCCAGCACGATCACCCGACCGTCCGGAAGCCGCCACTCGTGGTCGAGGAAGCGCCACCGCCCCGTGCTGTCCCGGCGCCGGCTCTGGCGCACCGGGGCCTGGAGGCCCGCGTCTCGGCACAGTCGGCCGACGTTGATCTCGGCGAACGACTGCGCCCCGCCGGCGATATCGCCGAGCGCCAGTCGCAGATGCGCACCGTGGCGGAGCTTTCGGATCTGTAGGCTCGCCGCCCCCAGCTCCTCTGGGGTGATCAGCCCCTGTTGGACCGAGGCGGCGAGCAGACCGATGGCCCGGCGTACCGAGTGGTCGCGCTCGGCGGCCAGGCACACTGCGTGGCCGAGGTCCAGCCGGGGCGGCCGCTCGTCGGCGGCGACCCACAGCCGGAACGGGCGGCGCGTCTGGTGGAAGAAGAAGCCGGGCACGGCGGGGACGAGGTCGCCCTTGTGGCTGATGACGTGGATCAGGTCGTCGCGCCGGTGCCACCGCAGACCGGCCGCCTCGGCGGCGGTGATGTGGCTCAGCGCCGCGCCCGCGCCGGCGTGGAGTACGCCTAGCCACAGCCGCTGCTCGACCGAGAGCGGACCAGTCTGCAGCGCGATGACCATCCCGGTCGGAGCCGTCCAGCGGCCGAAGCGGATCTCGTGGTCGATCTGACTCGCGGTCCAACCCAGATCGCGAAGCTGGCGCCGTGACACCAGCCCACACTGCTCGTCGGCGAGGCGCGCGATCCGCCCGAACCGTTCCCGCCGCTCCTTGGTCGGGGGGCTGGCGGCGGCCTCTGCCGGCGTACGGCGGTGCTGGGGAATTGGCATGAGGGGATGGTGCCCCGACTCGGCGACGAGCGCGAACGCCCATCCACAACCCCGATTCGTCTGCGATCCTTCCGCTGAGAACAGACGAAACAGCGCAGACGAATCGTTTAGGCGAGTTCGGCGGTGACGGAGATCGAGTC
>JBOHDW010000252.1:0-7175 GCA_050700795.1 Nocardioidaceae bacterium
GCGCTGGCCCGCGCCCCCGTGACGCAGGCCGGCGCCGTCTCTACCTATAGACGCACCGGAGGCCGGTTCGGTTGCCCGATCGGGGAAATGAATCCTGGGAGCGCACCCCGGCCGGGCACCCGTCACCGGTGCCCGGCCGTGGCCCCGCCGAAGGGGTGGCGGGAGGGGGACCTCCTAGCTCTTGTTCAGAGTGAAGTTGACCGTCGTGGTCGCCCCCTTCTTGATGGTGGCCAGCTTCAACGCAGGCTGGTAGCCATCCTTCGCGGCGATGACCTCCAACGGGCTGTACCCGGCGCTCAACCACAGCTGGTAGTAGCCCGACTGGTCGGTCTTCAGCGTGTAGGTCACCGGACCGCAGCTACCCGACACCCGGTTGAACATCGTGCAGAGCTGCACGGTCACCCCCGAGATGGGGTCCCCAGCGGCGTTGACGACCGTGCCCCTGACCTTGCCCCACGACCTGGGTGGGTTCACGTGCATGGTCGCGGTGACCGGGCTCACCTGGTACGGCGAGTCCGTGCCCACGAGCACCTTCCCCAGGTAGTCGCCTGGCTGGGACACCTGCGAGGCGTCCATCGTCACGGTGACGGTCACGCTCTGACCGGGGGCGACGTCGAACTCGCCCGGGTCCTCGGACAGCCACGGCACGTCCGCGCCGGCGGCGCACTGGTCGTAGCCGGGCAGGACCTCGGACTCCGCGACCGGGGTGAACCCGCCGCTGGACCCGCCGATCATGTACAACCCGCACGAGCCGCCCGAGCGGTACAGCGCCGTGTTGGCGTTGGGAAGCGCCGCCCACGAGTCGGTCGACGGGTCGTACTCAGAGGCCTGGTTCGTGGTCAGACCACCCGACACGCCATCCGCGACCTGGAGCTTGCCGCCGGATCCGGCCGAGACCATCGCCCAGTCCGGGTACGGCATGTCGGCTCCGGCGGTCCAGCTGTCCGAGCCCGGGTCGTACGAGTACGTCGAGGCGAACTCCTCCTGGGTGTCGGGGCTGCTGCCGCCCGCGCAGACGACCTGGCCGGAGAGCCCGGCGCACGCCATCCAGGCGTCGGTCATCGGGTAGTCGGCGTGCTGCGTCCAGGAGTCCGTCCCCGGGTCGTAGCTGAACACCTTCTTGGATCCCGGTGAGCAATTGCCGGTGGTGCAGCCACCGACCACGTAGAGCTGGCCGTCGAGCACCGCCGTTCCCGGCGCGGTCAGCTGCGCGGGCATGTCCGCGACCTGGCTCCACGAGTCGGCGCCCGGGTCGTACTTGTAGACCGTGCTCACCGAGTTGCCGGACGCGTCCCAGCCGCCCAGCAGGTAGAGGTCGCCGTTGACGAACTCCGCGCTCGGCTTCTCCAGGGCCGCCGGTGCGTCGGCGATCGACGCCCAGCTTCCGACCGACGGGTCGTACACGTAGCCCGCGGCCGTGGTCGCGGTTCCCGCCACCCCGCCCACCGAGTAGACCTCGCCGTCGTTGTAGGCGACCGCGTTGTCCATCGTCGGGGCCGGCAGGTCGGCGATGCTGGTCCACGGAGGATCAGCGGGACCCTGCGACAGCTGCACGGTGCGGCTCTTCACCGGCACGGTGGCTCCGTTGAGCCTCGCCGACCCGGGGTTCAGCTGCACGGTGTTGGGCTGCAGCTGCACCGTTCCGGGAGTGGCAACCGGGCCCTGGCTCGCCGTGGGCTTGATCGCCCCCATCGTGAAGTGGCCCTTCGCCCGGATGAGCGGCGCACCGTGGCCCTTGGTGGCCGGGGTGCCGGCCATCGGGGTGAAGCCACCGTCCTGCTCACCGAGCTTGACGTGGACGGGCACGGTTCCGTCGTTGCCGAATGTCACCGACCGGCTCTTGGAGACGCCGAGCTGCTCGGTGACCGAGACGGCGCCTGGCGTGACCGTCAGATGGCCGGCGGCCAGCTTCCAGTTCTTGTGCACCACATAGTCCGCGGGCACGTTCACCCGGGCGTGTGCCGGGGTGTAGCGACCATCGGTTGCGGTGAACGGGGTACGCCCCGTGTCGGAGCTGAACAGCCAATAGAAGCCGTCCGGCACGGCGGTGTCGTCGGGTGTCGGCGCGGTCACGCCGAACTCGTCGGCATGGGTGTCACTCGCCACCTTGGCGCCATTGATCGGCTGGTTGTTGTTCCCGTCCCGAACGTTGCCAGCGACCAGGCCACCGGGAGTCGCGTCGCAGCTGCGGGTACCGAGGAAGACGTTGTCCAGCTCCCAGTAGAACGCCCACTGCCCGGTGTAGTGGAAGCGGACCTCCACCTGCGACTGGTTGGCGGCCTGGGGCAGCGCGACGTCCACGTGGCCCTGCGCGTCCGAGGTGGTCTGCTCCCACACGTTCGCCCAGGTCTGGCCCCCGTCGAGGCTCAGGTCGACGTCGGCGACCGAGTTGATGTAAGAGAAGTAGTCGGTGTCGAAACCGATCTCAGGCGAGGCCTGGCCCGAGAGGTCGGTGACCGGCGAGACCAGGCTGGTGTCCTCGGCCGTGCCGGGACCCCAGTGGTCGGAGTCGACGATCGCGAAGTTGCCGCTGCCTCCGGTGAGGTTCCCGCGCATGCCGGGGTCGTCGAACTCCCACGTGAACCCGGACCCCGCGGCGTCGGTGACCGCCCAGCCGTCCTGGGGGGTGCTCCCGGTCCAGCCCTCGAAGTCGGTGGACTGACCGTTGTAGTGGTACGAGTACCCAGGGGCCGTGCAGGTGGTCTGGTCGACCTTCAGCCCCACATTGACCGTCTGGTTGGCGTTGCCGAGGGTGACCGACTCGTCCGAGGTCAGGTAGCCCGGCATGTCGACCGGCGCCACGTGCATCGCGTAGGTCGACCCGCTGGGCAGACTCACGCTGTAGTGGCCGGTGTACGGGTTGGTGAACACCGCGCCGTTCGGATAGCCGTCGATCGTGATCTTGGCGTAGATCGGCCAGCCGTGCCCTGAGTCATCGGTGACCGTCCCCGACACGGTGTGGCTCGGGGCCGCCGCAAGGGCGAAGTTCTCGGTCACCGTCTGATCGGTGGCGATCACCACGCCGCTGATGGTCTTCGACACGTAGCCGAACATCGAGGCGGTCACGTCGTAGGTGCCGGCGGGCGCCACCACGTCGTAGCCACCCGAGGAGTCAGCGGTCGCGCTGAAGGAGTTCCCGCTCGAGTCCGTGGCGGTCACGTTGGCGCCCTGGATCGGCGCACTGGTGCCCGCATCGGTCACGGTGCCCGAGATGTCGCCGTGCGGCCCCTCGGTCAACGCCGAGACACCGTTCGGGGTTCCGAGCCCGGTCGGCCCGTCCCAGCCCGGCCCGGCCTCGCAGAGCAGGTTGCCGCAGCTGCCGTTGGTTCCGGACACCACGTCGTTGAGGTCCGCGGAACGGCTCGGGTCGTTGTAGGGGTAGGTCACCGGGTAGGTGCCCGGGACGGGCGTCCCGGCCAGTGCGTACATCGCCGCGATGAGCGGTGAGGACAGGGAGGTGCCGCCGTACTGCGCCCAGCCGCTCTCACCGCTGGTGTTGTAGATGCCCAGGCCGGTGGCGGGGTCGGCGTCGGCGGAGATGTCCGCGATCGCCTTGTTGTTCGGGCAGTCCGTGGTGATGTCCTGCTGGTAGTCGGGGCGAGGCTCGTACGGCGAGCAGCCCGATCCACCGTCGGCCCAGGCCGTCTCGGTCCAGCCACGAGGGGACGAGTCGGAGGTGAGCGTGGTCCCGCCGACCCCGACGACGTTGGGGTTGGTCGCGGGCCAGTTGGTCACGTCGCCCGCATCGCCGGTCGAGGCGGTGACGGCGATCCCGGTGTGGTTGTAGTAGTGGTCGTAGGTCAGCTCGGTGGGGTCCTCGCCGGGAACGCCGTACGAGTTCGAGATCGCTACCGGGTTGAACGTGGCGGCGGTGTTCGCTGCCGCGCCGAGGTCGTCGAGGCTGTTCGTGTCACCCTCAACGAGCAGCAGGTTGCAGTTGGGGCAGGCGCTGGAGATCGCGTCGAGGTCGAGCGCGGTCTCGATCGACCAGCCCGGGTCCTCGGGTGGGTACTGGGTGCCGCCACGCTGGTCGACCTTGGTGAAACAGCCGTTCGCCGTCGTACAGGCGGGCAGGCCGTAGTAGCTGCGGAAGACCGCGAGGTCGGACTCTGCGTTGGCGTAGCCGAAGGCGTCGACAACCGCGACCGTCTCGCCCGCGCCGCTGCCGGGCAGGTTGTACGCGTCCTGGATCTGCGCGGGACCCAGCGCGGTCGACGGTGGGCCGTCCTGTCGCACCACGACGGCGCCCTTGCTGTTGGTCTTGCCCAGCGCGAAGCAACGGGCGTACGGAACCGCACCCTTCCGCGCGGCCGCGACCGCCCGGTTGCAGGCGGCCGGCTTGTAGCCGGGCCGCTTCGGGTTGGTCTGAGCGGCCGGCTTCCCCGATGAGGGGACCGCCGCCGCGGCCCGTGGGGCCGCCTGCGCGGCGGCAGGCAACATCCCCAGCCCCAGCAACAGGCCCAGCACCAGACCGAGTACGGCGCCGATCGCGACCGGGGTCCGAGTGCTCTTCCGCGAGCGATTCTGCATGACTTGTCCCTCCTGCGGCCAACCATGGGTGGCGGCGGATCGCTCTCGGGAACGGTGCGCGTACGACGGGCCCGAGATGCCGTCCGACGCCGTGCAGACAGACTTGCGGGGGCCCCGATCAAGTGCAATTGGGAAAAGTACCCATTAAACCCGGCTTGGGAACGCCGTCAGTCCGCCTCGGCGTCCGACGACGTGTCGACGATCCCCCGCTCGACGGCCATCACGGCCAGCGCGGTGCGGGAGCCGGCCTTGAACTTGCGCCGGGCCGACTCGAGATGGCGGGCCACCGTCTTGGGCGAGAGGACCAGCCGCTCCCCGATCTCACGGTTGGTGTGGCCCTCGACAAGCAGCCGAACCACGTCGTGCTCGCGGGGCGACAGTCGGTCGCCGTACCCGGGGCGGCCGACCGCATGGGCGGGCGACCCCTTGATCTCACGGAGCCGCCCACCGACCGAGCGCGCGTCGTGCACCGCACCGAGGTCGATCAGATCGGTGTGCACCGCCTCGAGCAGGGCCACCGCGCTCTCCTGGTCGCCGGCCCTCACCAGGGCCACGGCCCGACGTTCCCTTGCCAGCGCCGCCCAGAGGGGCCGTGGCAGCTCGGCCCACGCCGCCGCGGCACGCTCGAAGGCCGCGGCCGCGACCAGAGGCCGGCCGGCCCGGGCCTCGATCAGGAGGGCTCGAGAGTGCAGCAGCGCCGCCTGCGGACCGGGTGCCTCGACGCCGGCGATCCCTCGCGCGAACGCGGCCACGAGCCGACTAGCCTCCTGCCACCGTCCCCCGCCGAGCAGCGCACCGACCCTGACCGGCACCACCTCGGTGGCCCACAACCAGACCCCCCGCACGGTGATCTCCTCCACCACCGAAGCGGTCACCTCGAGCGCCTCCCCTACCCGGTCGTCCCCCAGGTAGCAGTCGGCCAGTGCGGCGGTGCAGGGGCCGAGCAGGTCGGACACCTGGCGCTGCTCCATCTCACCGCGCAGGGAGGCAAGTCGCTTCGGCAGGTCCGGGTCCGATCCCTCGTGTCCGGCAAGCAGGTCGAGGACCAGCCCCGCCTCCAGCTGTGGGAGTCGCTCACCGTCCCCGGTGGCCAGCCGCTCGGCCCGGCCGCGGAGACCGAGCCACCGGCCGAGCAGCCAGTCCAGATGTGCCTGGGTGGCGAGGATGGGGCGGTCGAGCCGCTCGAAGGGCACCGAGGCCGCGAGCCGAAGTGCATGCTCGAGGTGCCATTCCGCCTTGTCATAGCGCCCCCACAACATCGCGACGTGCGCCGCATTGCCGTGCCCGCGAGCCAGCTGGAGTCCTTCGTTGACCCCGTCGTACTCCGTCGGCAGGCTCTCGGCCAGCGCCCAGCCGGAGCCGTCGCCAAGCAGGAGCAGGGACGTCAGCCGGTCGACCACCAACGAGAGCCGGTCGGTGACCGACAGCGAGCCCGGCTGGAGGGCGGCCGCCCGGCGCAGCCACTCGAGGTGCGTCACGGCGTGGCGGCGGCTGCCGTATGGCCACCCCAGGTAGACGAGGGCGCGGGTCGCCTCGGCCGGGTTCTCGCCGAGGTGCGGGACCGCGGCACTGAGCTCGGCACGCCCCGGCTCGAACTCCCCCATCTGCATCAGGAGCCGACCCCGAGGGCTCCGCAGCTCGGCGCGTTCGGCCTCGGTGAGTCCGTCGAGAGCGATGACGCCTGCGAGGGTGGCGGCAACGGAGCTGAGCAGGTCGTGGTCGACGGCCCGCCGGAACACTCCGGAGTGGGCGAGCTTGCGGGCATGTGCGTAACGCGTGGCCGGATCGAGCTCGGGGCAGGACGCGAGCTCGTTGAGCAGCGCCACGCCGGTGGCGTCGTCGCCGGTGGAGATCGCGGTGTCGGCGGCCCGCTCGCCGTACCGCGCCCAACGCGCCGTCTCCCCCGCCACCTGGAAGTGGAAGACCAGCCGGGCCAGAGGCAGCGGCAGGGAGGACTCCAGCCGTCGGGCGGCGCTCAGGTGCAGGGCACGACGCTCGTAGCCGGGCGTCCACTCGTAGACCGCTTGGGCGGCCATGACATGCCGGAACGAGAGCCCTCCGCGCTCGTCCTCCTCGAGCAGCCTCGCGTCGAGGCACTGCCGAAGGCCGCGATACACCTCGTCGAGAGGCAGCCGGGCGACGTCCCCGACCGTCTCGACCGACGCGTCCTCGGCCAGCACGGCCGCGACCTCGAGCACGTGCTGCGCTTCGGGCAGCAGCCAATGGACCCTCTCGAGCACCCGGTCACGCAGCATCGGGGGCACCCCGAGGTCCTCGACCGCGGGAGCGCACCAGGCGCCGCCTCGGAGGACCAGTGCCGACTTGGCCTCGAGGAGGCGCATCGTCTCCTCCACGGCGAGCGGCAGCCCCTCGCTCTTCTGGTACATGGCGGCAGCGAACTCCGACGAGACCGTCCGGCCGTCGAGCATCGCGGACATCAGCTCAGTGGTCTCTTCGAGGGTGAACGGTTGGAGGTCGACTCGTTCTCGCGCCGTACCGGCCGGGAGCCCGGAGGAGAGCCGGCGGAGCAGAGAACCGGGCTGCACCTCGTCGGGCCGGTAGGTTGCCAGCACCCCGGGGCCGTGCGGATCCGCGATCAGCTCGAGCAGGAACTCCAGGGAGGCCTCGTCCGCCCAGTGCAGGTC
>JBOHDW010000253.1:0-5034 GCA_050700795.1 Nocardioidaceae bacterium
GACCAAGGCCGGACGCGGCTGGTTGTTGGGCGTGGGCCGCTACTCGGGCGACGAGCTCGAGTGGTTCCGGATCTTCTCGCTCGCCCCGAAGCCCAAGCTGGTGTTCCGTCGCGCCGAGCTCGGCTACCTCGGCAGCCGCTCGCCGACCGTTGGCCCCGAGGCGTACTCGCTCTACTCGGGGCACCTGATCGTGATCTGCTCGACCCCACGAGGACGGCTGGAGGTCGCGATGAGCCCGGAGGCGCTGACCGGGTTCCAGGCATGGCTCGAGGCGGCCCCGCCTGGGCGGCCGTCGCGCTGAACGGCTCCTCCGGTCAGCGGTTCGCGCCCGGGACCCACAAGACGTCGCCCGTCTCGCGGTTGGCATACCGGGCCAGGATGAACAGCAGGTCCGAGAGCCGGTTGAGGTACTTCAGCGCGAGCACGTTCATGGTGGCGCCGTGCTCGGCGTGGGCCGCCCACCCCGATCGCTCGGCGCGACGGCAGACCGTCCGCGCGACGTGCAGGAGCGCCGCCCCCGGCGTACCCCCGTTGAGGATGAACGAACGGAGCTTCGGCAGCGCCTCGTTGTAGTGGTCGCACCACCCCTCGAGACGTTCCACGTAGGCGTCCTCGATGCGCAGCGGCGGGAACTTCGGGTCGATCACGACCGGGGTACACAGGTCCGCGCCGACGTCGAACAGGTCGTTCTGGATTCGGTTCAGCACCGCCACCACGTCGTCGTCCAGGTCACCGAGCGCGAGGGCGGCCCCGATGGCGGCGTTGGTCTCGTCGACATCGGCGTAGGCCGCCAGCCTCGAGTCGGTCTTCGTGGTGGTGCTGAAGTCGCCCAGCTTGGTCTGTCCGTCGTCTCCGGTGCGGGTGTAGATGCGCGTCAGGTTGACCATGCCGTCAGCCTAACCAACCGCTCTGGCGTCTACAGTGGCCGCGATGCAGGGCTTCCAGGTCAGGTCCGGTGGACCACTCAGCCAGCCGCTGTCGGGCAGTGTCCGGGTCGGTGGCGCGAAGAACAGTGCGCTGAAGCTCATGTCGACGGCGCTGCTGGCCCCGGGCCGAACGACGCTGACCAACGTCCCGGAGATCATCGACGTCCAGGTGATGGCGCTGCTCCTCGAGTCCCTGGGTGCGGTGGTCGAGCTCGGGGCGTCGGCGGACGGCCACCAGGAGGCGGGGCGGGTCGTCATCGACGTGCCCGAGGAGCCGGGTCACGAGGCGCCGTACGACCTGGTCCGCCGGCTGCGCGCCTCGATCAACGTGCTGGGTCCGCTCGTCGCGCGGTGCGGACGGGCGCGGGTTGCGCTGCCCGGAGGTGACAACATCGGGTCGCGCGGGCTCGACATGCACATCCGTGGGCTGCGCGACCTGGGGGCCGCCGTACGGATCGAGCACGGCTTCGTGGTGGCCGAGGCGCCCGACGGCCTGCGCGGGGCGACGGTGGTCCTGGAGTTCCCGAGCGTGGGGGCCACCGAGAACCTGCTGGCCGCGGCGGTCCTCGCCGAGGGCACCTCGGTGATCGAGAATGTGGCCCGGGAGCCGGAGATCGTCGACGTCTGCCGGATGCTCGAGTCGATGGGGGCCAAGCTCGAGGGCGTCGGCTCGTCGACGCTCACCGTGCACGGCGTGCGAAGGCTGCAGCCGGTCACCTACGCGACCGTCCCCGACCGCATCGTCGCCGGGACCTGGGCCTTCGCGGTTGCCATCGCGGGCGGGGAACTGACGGTCGACGGCGGCCGGGCAGAGCACCTGGAGATGCCGCTGGACAAGCTCGCCGACGCCGGGGCGACGGTGGTGTCCGACCACGGCGGCTTCCGGGTCTCCGTGGACGGCCGGCTGCGCTCGTTCGACGTGGTCACGCTGCCCTACCCGGGGTTCCCGACCGATCTGCAGCCGTTCGCGATGGCGCTCGCCGCGGTCAGCGAAGGCACCTCGATGATCACCGAGAACGTGTTCGAGGCACGGTTCATGTTCGCCCAGGAGCTGGCTCGTCTCGGGGCGGAGCTGCGGACCGACGGCCACCACGCGGTGGTCCGCGGCCAGCCGCGGCTGTCGGGAGCCCCGGTCGTGGCCCATGACATCCGGGCCGGAGCGGCGCTGGTGCTCGCCGGGCTGGCCGCCCAGGGGACCACCACGGTCGCCCGCTCCCGCCACATCGACCGCGGCTACCCCCGTTTCGCCGAGCAGCTGGCCGCATTGGGAGCCGACGTGACTCGGGTCGAACTGGCCGAAATCGAGCCATGACGACCCCCGCCGGCGAATGGCGGCAACCTTTTGGGGTACTCGTGCGTCATAGTTGTTAGGGGAGAGGGCCGCCTTCGGGGGACCGCTCGGACAGGGGAGTGGGGATGGACGTCTTCAGCGAGAACGGCACGGTGGTGCTGGTCGGCTCCTTCGACGGCCGCTCGACCGAGCGCGTCCGCGCCGCCCTCTACGAGCAGATCGCGGCCTTCGACCATGTGGTGCTCGATCTCGAGGGCGTGACCACCCTGGACATCACCGCTCTCCGGATGATCGCGGCCGCCAGCGCGCGGCTCGAACGAGACGGACGCACGCTGACCCTGCGCGGCTGCAGCCCGGCCATCCAGCGGGTGCTCACCTTCACCCGGTTCCGCCGGCTGCTCCAGGTCGAGCGGGGGACCACCTCCGCGTCCGCCTGATCGTCGGCCCCGTACCCTCGGGCCATGAGTGAGCGCGCCAAGGACGGTCCGTGGGTGATGCGCACCTATGCCGGACACAGCTCCGCGAAGGAGTCGAACGCGCTCTACCGGATGAACCTGGCCAAGGGGCAGACCGGTCTCTCGGTCGCGTTCGACCTGCCGACGCAGACCGGGTACGACGCCGACCACCCACTCGCCAAGGGTGAGGTCGGCAAGGTCGGGGTGCCCGTGGCGCACCTGGGAGACCTGCGCCTCCTCTTCGAGGAGATCCCGCTCGCCCGGATGAACACCTCGATGACGATCAACGCGACCGCCATGTGGCTGCTGGCGCTCTACCAGATCGTCGCCGAGGAGCAGAGCCCCGCCGTCGCGCCCGAGGAGGTATCGGCCCTTCTTGCGGGGACGACCCAGAACGACATCATCAAGGAGTACCTCTCTCGCGGAACCTACGTCTTCCCTCCCGAACACTCCCTGCGACTCACCACCGACCTGATCACCTACACCGTCGAGCGGCTGCCGCAGTGGAACCCGATCAACATCTGCAGCTACCACCTGCTGGAGGCCGGGGCGACACCGGTCCAGGAGCTCGCCTTCGCCCTCTGCGTCGCGATCGCGGTGCTCGACGACGTGCGAGCCCGTGGTCGGGTCGACGAGCGGGCGTTCGACCGGGTCGTGGGACGGATCTCGTTCTTCGTCAACTCCGGTGTCCGGTTCATCGAGGAGACCTGCAAGATGCGGGCGTTCGTCGAGCTGTGGGACGAGATCACCCGCGAGCGGTACGGCGTCAGCGACGAGAAGCTGCGCCGCTTCCGGTACGGCGTCCAGGTCAACTCCCTCGGACTGACCGAGGCCCAGCCAGAGAACAACGTGCAGCGCATCGTGCTGGAGATGATGGGCGTCACGCTGAGCAGGAACGCCCGCGCGCGCGCCGTACAGCTGCCGGCGTGGAACGAGGCCCTCGGCCTGCCGCGACCCTGGGACCAGCAGTGGTCGCTGCGGCTCCAGCAGGTGCTCGCCTTCGAGTCCGACCTGCTCGAGTACGACGACATCTTCGACGGCTCGACGGTCATCGAGGCGAAGGTCGCCGAGCTCGTACGCGACGCGCGCGCCGAGATCGACCGCGTGCAGGCGATGGGCGGCGCGGTGGCGGCGGTGGAGACCGGCTACCTGAAGCAGGCCCTGGTCGCCTCCCACGCCGCGAGGCGGGCGCGGATCGAGTCGGGCGAGGAGCGCGTGGTGGGGGTCAACTGCTTCGAAAGCACCGAGCCCTCGCCGTTGACCACGGACCTCGAGACCGTGGTCCAGCTCGCCGACCCTGGTGCGGAGACCGCCGCGGTCGAGGGACTCGCGGCCTGGCGTGCCGCGCGGGACGAGACGGAGGTGGAACGGGCGCTGGCCAGACTGGCCGCCGACGCGAAGACCGACACCAACCTGATGGACGCGACGCTGGCCGCCGCCCGAGCCGGCGCGACGACCGGTGAGTGGGCCGGCACGCTCCGGGGAGTGTTCGGTGAGTACCGCGCGCCAACGGGGGTCGGCGGTGCCGTCGGGCTCGCCGGGGCCGGAATTGAGCTCGCGGGGGTGCGCGAGCTCGTGCGCGCCACCGGCGACGAGCTCGGCGGGCGGCTGCGCCTGCTCATCGGCAAGCCCGGCCTGGACGGTCACTCCAACGGTGCCGAGCAGATCGCCGTTCGCGCCCGCGACGCCGGCTTCGAAGTGGTCTACCAGGGCATCCGGCTCACCCCCGACCAGATCGTCGCCGCGGCCGTCGCCGAGGACGTGCAGTGCGTCGGGCTGTCGATCCTGTCCGGCTCGCACCTGGAGCTGGTGCCGGCGGTCCTGGACGGACTGCGCGCCGCCGGCCTCGACGTGCCGGTCGTGGTCGGGGGGATCATCCCGGTGGCCGACGCCGAGCGGCTGAGGGCACTGGGGGTCGCCGCCGTCTTCACGCCGAAGGACTTCGGGCTGACCGGGATCATCGCCGGGATCGTGGCCGAGATACGGAAGGCGCACGGCCTGACCTAATCTGGAGGCATGTCCGATGTGCATTGCGCCGCCCAGCTGCTGGTCGCCCGGCACGGCCAGGCCGAGTACGACGACGCCACGTTGTCCGACTGCGGAGGGAGTCTGACCCTGGCCGGTCGAGCCCAGGCGCGGGCTCTCGCCGAGGGGCTCCGCGGCCGCTCCATCGCCCTGATCTACAGCAGCGACATGGCGCGCGCGGTGCAGACCGCGGAGATCGCCGCCGGGGTGCTCGGCGTACCGGTGCGGGTGCGGCCGGCCCTGCGCGAGTTCGCCGTCGGCTCGTACGCCGGCAGGGCGGCCGACGACCCGGTCTTCGATGAGATGTTGCAGGCCGTCGTCGGCGCGACCTCCGAGG
>JBOHDW010000254.1:0-7828 GCA_050700795.1 Nocardioidaceae bacterium
TCGCGCTGATCGCCTCGGTCACCGACCCGGCTCGGGTGGGTGGCGTGACGGGGCTGGTGGGTGCCGCCGGGGGACTGGGTGGCTTCGTGCCGCCGCTCATCATGGGATACGTGTACGGCCGCACCGAGTCCTATGCGATCGGGCTGTGGCTGCTCGCGGCGACCGCGGCGCTGACGCTTCTCCTGACCATGACCGTGGTGCGGTCGAGCGTCGGCTCGGCGCGGGGTCAGAGCCGGGTCAGTTGAACCGATCCGGGTCGATCTCGATCCACACGTGGGCGGCCCGGCCCACCACGCGGCCGTCGCTGTCGTAGAGCGTGCTCGCCGTAAGCGTCTTGCGCCCGTCCCGACCGAGCAGCTCACCCATCACCACGTGCGGCTCGCCGACGACGGGCAGCACTTCGAGCCGGGCGGTCATCCGACCGAGCACGGCGGGGCGACCCTCGAAGTCCGACGACCAGCCACCGGTGCAGTCGAGGGCGGCCCACGTGGCGGCCACGCCGACGCGCGAGGGTTCGTCGTCCCCCGTGGCGAGGCTGGGATGCGGGATCCAGACCGCGGCGACCCGCCCCGCCCCCACCGGTCCGGCGAAGATCCGGAGGCCGTCACCGTCCGCCCGTTGCGTCCCGCAGCCGAAACACGTCGGAAAGGGGTGCGACGTCAAGCCGGCGAACCCGGACGTGGCGTCCATCGCCTCCGCGGGGGGCACTGGTTCAACCACGCGCAACGGCCCGTCGGCGCGGCGTGCCTCGGCGACCGTCTCCCCGTCGTACGACAGCACGGTCACCGCGCCCGGGGTGACACTCATCGCCACGTCGAGCGGTGGCGGTCGTCGCAGGGTCACCTCCACGACGGCCGGGAGCCGGGCGACCCGCTCGGCCAGGGCGCCGGCCGTGTAGCCGCCGTTGCCCGAGCGGGCCGGGCCGCGGAAGCGACGTTCGATGGTCAGGGTGCTCACGACCCTCACCCTGCCACTCGGGGCGCCGATTCGCCGCGGGCCGTCCAGCCGCCGGTAGGTAAGAATGGGTCCGTGAGCGATCTCATCGACACGACGGAGATGTATCTCCGCACCATCTATGAGCTGGTGGAGGAGGACATCGTCCCGTTGCGTGCCCGGATCGCCGAACGGCTCCATCAGAGCGGTCCGACGGTGAGCCAGACGGTGGCCCGCATGGAACGCGACGGCCTGGTCACCGTCGAGGGCGACCGGCACCTCGAGCTCACCCCTGAAGGGCACCGGCTTGCGACCCGGGTGATGCGCAAGCACCGGCTCGCGGAGCGACTGCTGACCGACGTGATCGGGCTCGATTGGGAGCTCGTCCATGCGGAGGCCTGCCGCTGGGAGCACGTGATGTCGGAGACCGTCGAACGACGGCTGATCGCCCTGCTAGACCATCCCACCGAGTCGCCGTACGGCAACCCGATCCCCGGACTCCTGGAGCTCGGCGAGCCGGGTGTCGGTGAGGAGTTCATGACAGGGGTCGAGCCGCTCGACCAGGTGTCGCTGAACGAGGGGGAGGTGCGGGTGCGGATCCGTCGGATCAGTGAGGAGCTGCAGAAGGACGAGATGGTGATGGCCGCGCTGCGAAGAGTGGGGGCGCTGCCGGACAAGGTGGTGACCGTGGCCGGCGGACCCGTGGGTCTGCTCATCGGCAGTGGCGGCGAGACCGCCGAGGTCGACGGCGACCTGGCGGCGCACCTGTTCGTCCACGTGTTGTGAACGGACTCCCGCTGGAGGTGACCGGGCTCTGCAAGCAGTTCGGCACGGTGCGGGCGCTCGACGAACTGAGCTTTGCGGTGCGCCCGGCTGCGGTCACCGGGTTCCTCGGTCCGAACGGGGCGGGCAAGACCACCACGTTGCGCTGTCTGCTCGGCCTGGTCGCCGCTACCTCCGGGACCGCGACGATCGGCGGCGCGCGCTACCACGACCTGCCGAATCCGACTCGCACGGTCGGGGCCGCGCTGGAGGCGGCCAGCTTCCACCCGGGCCGGTCCGCCCGAGCCCACCTCGAGGTGCTCGCGCTCGCGGCCGGCGTACCCGCGGCCCGGGTGGACACCCTGCTCGCCCAGGTCGGCCTGGTCGAGCACGCGAACCGCCGGGTGGGCGGGTACTCCCTCGGCATGCGTCAGCGGCTGGCCCTCGCCTCGGCGCTGGTGGGCGACCCGCCGGTGCTCCTCCTGGACGAGCCGGCCAACGGCCTCGACCCGGCCGGGATCGCCTGGTTGCGCGACCTGCTGCGCTTCTTCGCGGCGGAGGGGCGGACGGTGCTGATCTCCAGCCATGTGCTCAGCGAGGTCCAGCAGATCGTGGACGACGTCGTGGTGATCGCTCGTGGCCGACTGGTGCGTGAGGGAGCGCTGGCCGACCTCGAGTCGGGACAGGCCGCGGTCCTGGTACGGACCCCGACCCCCGAGCAGTTCAGGGCGGCGGTGGCCGACCTCACCGTCGAGCCCGGGGTGGACGGGCGGCTGCGGGTCGTCGGGGGCACTCCGGAGGAGATCGGTCATCGCGCCTTCGAACACGGCGTCGAGCTGCACGAGCTGGCAGCAGAGCCGAGCGACCTGGAGAAGATCTTCCTTCGGCTGACCGGCGAGGAGGAGCCCGGATGAACCTGCTCCGCTCCGAGCTGCGCAAGATCAGCTCGACCAGGCTGTGGTGGGGGTTGCTCATCGGGGTGGCGGTGTACTGCGCCATCCAGGCCGGCGCCACCGCGGCCACCGCGGGGGCCGGCGCCGCGGGTCAGAACGCCATCCCGACGCCGGATACCGCTGGCACGCTCCGATTGATCTACGCCGGGTCGGCGTTCAGCGGGGCGTTCATCTTCGCGCTGATCCTCGGCATCACGGGCATGACCGGGGAGTACCGCTACCAGACGATCACCCCGACGTTCCTCGCCGAGCCGCGCCGCTCCCGGGTGGTGGCGGCCAAGATGCTCGCCCACCTGGCGGTCGGGGTGGGATACGGACTGGTCGGGCTGGTGGTCTCGGTCGTGACCGGTGCCGCGGTGATCGCCATCCGCGGCTACCCGCTCGGTCTGGGCGCGTCCGGTCTGGTCGGCGCGATGGCGTTGGCCGTCCTTGCGGTGGCGCTGTGGACGTTGTTCGGCCTGGGCATCGGCACGATGATCCGCAACCAGGTCGCCGCCATCCTCATCGGGGTCGTCATCACCCTGCTCCTCGAGCCGATCGCCAGCCTGGTCCTGCACGCGCTGCACCTCGACTCGGTCGGCCAGTGGTTGCCGAGCAACGCGTCCGCGGCGATGACCTCACCGGTGACCAGCTTCACCCACTACCTGGACTGGTGGGCCGGCGGTCTGGTGATGCTCGGCTACACCGCCCTCTTCGTCGTCGCGGGGATCTGGCTCTCCGTCAGCCGCGACATCACCTGACCGCGTTGTCAGAGGGCGCGACGGCTCCGGGCGGGGACAGCTCCGACAGCTCGGCCAGGGCGACCAGGAACGGGGTGGCGCCGGAGTGCAGGCGGTGGGTGGCCAGGGGGTCTCCGCGGGTCGGTCCGCGGTTCGCGATCACCACGGGTACGCCGTCCCGGGCGGCCGCCTTGACGAAGCGGAGCCCAGACATCACCGTAAGTGAGCTGCCCACCACCAGGAGCACCCCGCCCGTCTCGGCGAGCGACCCGACCGCGTCGTAGCACCGGCCGACCCGGTCGGCGGGGACGTTCTCCCCGAAGAAGACCACGTGCGGCTTGAGCACGCCGCCGCAGTCGTCGCAGCCGGGGACCACGAAGTCGTCGGTGGCGTCAAGCTCCACATCCCCGTCGGGCCGGACCACCGCATCGTCATGCCGCTCCCGCCAGCCGGGGTTCGCGACCCGCATCCGGTCCTGCAGCCTCCGGCGCGACGTGACCGCGCCACAGTCGACGCAGACCACCTCGGCGATCCGCCCGTGCAGCGCGCACACCCGCGTCGAGCCGGCCGCCTCGTGGAGGCCGTCGACGTTCTGGGTCACCAGCAACGAGACCGCCCCACGCTCCTCGAGCCGGGCCAGCGCCCGGTGGCCGTCATTGGGCATCGCTGCCGACATCGTGGACCAGCCGACGTGCGAGCGGGCCCAGTAGCGCCGGCGGGCCGACGGACCGGACCGGAACTCGGCGTAGGTCATCGGCATCCGGGCCGGTGCCTGTGGGCCGCGGTAGTCGGGGATCCCGGAGTCGGTGGAGAGTCCGGCGCCGGTCAGGACGACGAGCGGCCGACCGGCGAGCAGCACGGCAACGGCCCCGGCGACTGCCCCGTCGACGGCCCGGTCGACGGCCTGGTCGACGGCCTGGTCGACGGCCTCGTCCACGGTTCCGGAGCCGGCGCCGGGGCCGAGCTCAGCCGAACCTGACCGCCGCACGCGCCCGTGCCTTCGCGGCCTCGACCTCGCGGTCCTTCGGCGCGGCGGTGGTCGTCAGCGCGTCGAGCAGGCGCTGGGTGGCCGCCTCGACCTCGCGGACCGCAAGAAGGAACGCGTCCCGGTTCGCCTCGGACGGCCGGGTCGAGCCGCTGATCTTGCGCACGTACTGGATCGCCGCCGACTCGACCTCCTGCGGGGTGGCCGGCGGTTCGAAGTTGTGCAGGGTCTTGATGTTGCGACACATGCCGCCAAAGTTACGCCTCTCAGCCAACGTGCAGGGTGCGGACGCCGTGGTCGACCAACGCGACCCGGTCGCCGCCGAGCGGCAGCGTGCGGACCGAGTAGGCCCACCGGTGCAACCGGTACGACGCCACCCGGGCCAACGAGCCGTCCGCCCCGACCCGAAGGGCGACCAGCCGGGACCGTCCCGAGTTCCAGTTGTTCAACGGCACCAGCGCCACGTGCTGGTCGGGCAGATAGGTGAAGGCCAACGGGTCCTGGTCGGAGCCGAAGCTGTTCCGGTGGAACCCGACCGTGGCGACCCGGGTGACGTTGTGCGGGTCCCGCAGGTCGAACGTCGCCGCCCGGGCGCCGTCGGGCTCGTTGCGGGAGACCGTGTCGCCGAGCCCGAGCAGCAGGTCGTCGCCGACCGGGTGAAGGTACGCCGAGTAGCCGGACACCTTCAGTGCGCCGAGGACCATCGGACGAGTCGGATCGGCGAGGTCGATGGTGTAGAGCGGGTCGATCTGCCGGAAGGTGGTCACCACGGCGAGGTCGTCGAGCCAGCGCACCGACTGCACCCGCTCCCGCTTGCCCAGTCCCACCAGCCGGCCGACCACGTCGAGGCGGGTGCCCCGCTCGTCGAGGACGAACACCCCGTTCTGCTTCGGCACCCAGCTCCGGCCCAGCCCGGTCACGACGCGCAGGTGGCCGTCGTACTCGCTGAACGACCAGCGGTCCCGCACCGATCCGGGGACGGTCCCGCTGGCGACGTACCTCGTGGTCGCGCCGTCGACGGCGAACGCGTCGACCTGGGTGGTCGGCTGGTGGCTCATCCCCGGGGCGGTCGTCCTCGGCAGGTCCCACCAGTCCGCCTCGGTGGTGGCGACGTAGAGACGGTCGGCCGAGGAGTAGACCAGGTCCCCGGCGGCGGTGATCGCGGTGGCGTCGTACGACGTGGGCCGGGCCATCGGGTAGGTCATCACGCTGATCGTGCCGAAGCCGGACTGCCGGCGTGGGTGCCGGACCTGGTCGCACTCCATCAACCGCGAGCGGAGGCTGCCGTCGGTGCGGATGCTCGGCAGCCAGTCGTCGATGCTGGTCTGGCGGACGATCCGGCGGTTCTGCCGGGTCGCCTGCTTCGCCGTCCGATGCTTGGTGGGGTAGACGAAGTCGAGCTTCGGGTAGCCGCTGTCGTAGACCGCGCGGACGGTTCCGTCGGCGTACAGCCGCGCGGACAACAGGCTGCCGCCGACAGTCTGGCGGCTGGTGATGCGTGGGTGCGACGGGTCCGAGACGTCGACGGAGAAGACCCGGGTCCGGCCGGCGGACGGGCCGAAGGGAGAGACCATCGGCCCGAAGGCAACCGGACCGCCGTAGTTGACGTAGGCCGAGCCGAAGACCAGCACGGTGGTTCCCGACAGCAGCAGTTGGTCGGTGTCGGTCTTGCCGGGGAGGCGCAGCCGCGAGACCACCTGGGGTCGGGCACCGGCGACATCGGTGGCCACGAGCCGGTCGCGGCGCAGGTCGACCACCAGGTCGCCGTTCGTCTTGGCCGTGTCCGGCTCGTCGACGCCGGCCTCCTGCACGTTGGTGCCGGTGGGGCTGCTTCCCACCGCCTTGAATGCGGGGCTCCTGGCGTCGGCGCCCAGGGCCATCGAGTCCCGCATGAAGAACGGGAAGCCGAAGCCGTAGGGCCCCACCTTGGGCAGCGCCGCGTCGACGTACCACTGACGCAGCTCGGGGCAGCTCGAGAACGTGGGTAGCCGGGCGGAGACCAGCACGGGTGCCGGGGGGGAGCCCACCCCCGGCCGATGCGGCGCCCGGATCAACGGGGCCGCGATGACGGCGCAGGCCAGGGCTCCGCTGGTGGCCCCGACCATCAAGGAGATCCGGCGCCGCCGCCCCCAGCGATGGTGGGATCCGCGGCCCTCTCCGGTAGCGGTCATCGACTTCCTCACTCCGTCCCCCGAAGCAGGTCGGGCTGGCCTGCGTGTGATGGGACGCATCTACGCATCGGACGGTTCCGCTGGCAGAGTGGGCTCACCAGATTCACCCAGGAGGACGCCGTGCCGGAGCAGGGGACCAGGGAGTTCGATCTCGTGCTGTTCGGCGCCACCGGGTTCACCGGTCGTCTCGTCGCCGAGTACCTCGCCCGCAACGCGCCCGGAGGCTGTCGTGGTGCCCTGGCGGGGCGCAACCGGGCCAGGCTGGAGGCGGTGCGAGAGCACCTGGCCACCCTCGACGACCGCGCTCACCCGGAGCTCGGGCGCCTTCCGTTGCTCATTGCCGACGCCACCGATCGCGGGTCCCTGGCCGAGATCGCCCGGCGCGCCCGCGTGGTGATCAGCACGGTCGGCCCGTACCAGCAGTACGGCGAGCCACTGGTCGCCGCCTGTGCCGAGGCGGGCACCGACTACGTCGACATCACCGGCGAGCCCGAGTTCGTCGATGAGATGTACCTCAAGCACCACCGGCGCGCCGTCGAGACCGGTGCCCGCCTGGTGCATGCCTGCGGATTCGACTCGATCCCGCATGACCTCGGGGCGCTGTTCACGGTGCGCCAGCTGCCACACGGCGTACCGATCACGCTGCGCGGGATGGTCGGCGCGTCCGGAACGATCTCGGGTGCCACCTTCCACTCCGCGATCAACGCGCTGTCTCGGGTTCCGCAGTCGAAGGCGGCCGCCACGCGACGGCGCGCCACCGAGCCTCGCCCGGAGGGACGCCGGGTGCGCTCCCTTGCGACGAGGCCGCACTTCGACAAGGAGGTCGGCCGCTGGCTGGTGCCGTTGCCCACCATCGACCCACTGATCGTGAAGAGGTCGGCGGCCGCGCTCGACGAGTACGGCCCGGACTTCGCCTACGCGCACTACGCGGCCGTCAAGAGGCTGCCCACGGTGGTGGGTGGACTCGGTGCCGTCGGGGCCATCGCCGCCGGCGTCCGGCTCCCTCCCGTCAGGCGGTTCCTGCTCGGGCGGGTTCCGGTGGGCGAGGGTCCCTCCGCCGCGCGCCGAGCCAAGTCGCGGTTCACGGTGCGCTTCGTCGGTGAGGGCGGCGGGCGGCGCGTGTGCACCGAGGTCACCGGCGGCGACCCCGGGTACGACGAGACCGCGAAGATGCTCTCCGAGGCGGCGTTCAGCCTGGCCTTCGACGACAACCCGGCGACGGCCGGACAGGTGACCACCGCACAGGCGATGGGCGACAACCTGATCGACCGGCTCCGCAAGGCCGGCATCGGCTTCGAGGTCACC
>JBOHDW010000255.1:0-2883 GCA_050700795.1 Nocardioidaceae bacterium
GTACCACCATGACGATGGGACGCACGGGCGGTACCGCGGGTTCCGGTCCTCGCCGGATAGGGTGCGGAGCGTGTCGCTGCTGATCACCGGTTCCATCGCCACCGACCACCTGATGTCGTTCCCGGGCAAGTTCGCCGACTCCCTCGTGGTCGACCAGCTCGACAAGATCGCGCTGTCGTTCCTCGTCGAGGACCTCGAGGTACGCCGCGGCGGCTGTGCGGCCAACATCTGCTTCGGCCTCGGCAACCTGGGGCTGCACCCGGTGCTGGTCGGGTCGGTGGGGGAGGACTTCGTCGAGTACCGCGCCTGGCTCGAACGGCACGGTGTCGACTGCGGGTCGGTGCACGTGTCGGACTCGAAGCACACCGCGCGTTTCGTCTGCACCAACGACTCGACGATGGCGCAGATCGCCTCGTTCTACGCCGGTGCGATGAGCGAGGCCCGCGAGATCGAGCTGGCTCCGATCGCGGAGCGGGTCAGCGGTGCGCCGTACGTCCTGATCGGGCCGAACGACCCCGAGGGGATGCTGCGGCACACCGACGAGTGCCGGGCCCGCGGGTACCCGTTCATGGCCGACCCCGGGCAGCAGCTCGCGTTCGGTGACGGGGAGATGATCCGCGACCTGATCGACGGTGCGACGATCCTGTTCTCGAACGAGTACGAGTCGGCGCTGATCCAGAAGAAGACCGGCTGGTCGGCCGACGAGGTGCTCGACCATGTCGACACGTGGGTGGTCACCCTCGGTGCGGAGGGGGTCCGCGTCGAACGTCGCGGCGATGAGCCGATCGTCGTACTCGCCGTACCCGAGATCGAGAAGGTCGAGCCCACCGGCGTCGGCGATGCTTTCCGGGCCGGCTTCCTCGCGGCGATGGAGTGGGGGCTTTCCCTCGAGCGCGCGGCCCAGCTCGGCTGCCTGCTGGCGGTGTACGTCGTGGAGAAGGTCGGCACCCAGGAGTACACGTTGCACCAGACCTCGTTCCTGCGCCGGTTCGCTGCCACGTACGGCGATGAGTCGGCCGCCGAGATCGCCGCGCACGTGCACGCCCCGCGCCCCTAGCCGGGTCGGCCTGCTTTGTCGACCCGGCTTGAAAGCAGCAAGGAGGAGGGGGCTGGGGGCTCGGTTGCTGCTCCGGTCCGGTTGGGGTTGGCTTCGCGCTGTGGAACGGTATGGCTCTGCTGGGTTCCGCAGCCGTACCGTTCCACAGCTGCTTATTCCGGCCCGCTTCCGGCCGATCTGCCTGCGCAATCCAGCACAGCCCCGGTTACGCAGTCCGAACGGGCTGATCTGCCTGCGTAACCAAGCACAGCCCCGGTTACGCAGTCCGAACGGTCCGATCTGCCTGCGCAACCAAGCACAGCCCCCGTTGCGCGGCCCAGGGCCCGGCGTACCCCCGCAGGAGGTGCGGATTGGTCCCCAACCGCGACATGCAGCCGTCTTCTCGTGCGGTTGGGGACCAAACCGCACGCCCCGCGAGGGGTGCGCGTTGCGTTCAAGCCGGGTCGACCGGCTTGCGGGTCAAGAGCGGGTTAAGACCGGCGCGAAACGGGGCGCCCTGCGCGGCGGGGGCCGGTGGGGCGGTAGTAGGGTTTCGTCTGTCCGTCAGGAGAAGAGGAAGGGTCACCTTTCGTGAGTCCGCAACTCACCCCGCGCGTACGCCGGGTCGCTCTGCTGACGTTGCTCCCGATGGCCCTCCTGGCGCTCGGCGCGTGCTCGAACCAGCAGGACATCGAGATCAAGCGACTCGCCGAGCCGGTGGGCGCGACGGACCGGGCCCCCGCGATGCACGCGCTGTGGATGTGGGGGTGGCTGGCCGCGATCCTGGTCGGGATCCTCGTGTGGGGGCTGATCGCCTACGCCTCGGTGCGCTACCACCGGCGCAGCGACGACGAGGTCCCCGTGCAGACCCGCTACAACCTGCCGATCGAGATCCTCTACACCATCGCCCCGATCATCATGGTGGTCGTCTTCTTCTACCACACGGTGAAGACCCAGGATGAGGTGCTGAAGCCGATCGCCCATCCGCAGCACCAGATCGACGTGGTCGGCCAGCAGTGGTCGTGGACGTTCAACTACGTCAAGGACAAGGACCTCGACGGGCAGACCACCGTCTTCGACGCCGGCACCACGGCGTACGAACCGACCCTGGTCCTCCCCGTCAACGAGACCGTGACCGTGCACCTCTCCTCACCCGATGTGATCCACTCGTTCTGGGTGCCGGCGTTCCTGTTCAAGATGGACGTGGTCCCCGGGCGGCACAACCACTTCTCGTTCACTCCGACCCGCAAGGGCGACTACGTCGGGCGCTGCGCCGAGCTCTGCGGCGTCTACCACTCGCGGATGCTGTTCAAGGTCCGCATCGTGACCCACGACCAGTACGCCGCCTACCTGCAATCGCTCGAGGCGAAGGGTGACACCGGCCTGCAGCTCGGCGGGTCCATGGCCAGAACGGAGGCCGGGTTGGAAACCGGTCAGAACGGAGCCGGACAGTGACCGCGATCCATGAGCGTTCGGGCGAGGTTCTGGCCGGTCAGCGGGCCACCACCCTCGGCACCCAGATCGTCCGGGTCATCACCACCACCGACCACAAGGTGATCGGCAAGCTCTACCTGGTCACGTCGTTCGCGTGGTTCCTGATCGCCGGCCTGATGGCGATGCTGATGCGGTCCGAGCTGGCCTTCCCCGGCCAGCAGCTGGTCAACGACGAGCTCTACAACCAGCTGTTCACCATGCACGGCACGATCATGCTGCTGCTCTTCGCGACGCCCCTGTTCGCCGGCTTCTCCAACGCACTCATGCCGCTGCAGATCGGTGCGCCCGACGTCGCCTTCCCCCGGCTGAACATGCTGGCCTACTGGTTCTATGCGTTCGGCGGCATCATCGCC
>JBOHDW010000256.1:0-4455 GCA_050700795.1 Nocardioidaceae bacterium
GTTCAGGGTGGTCATGGTTGCCCTTCCGGGAGCGCCTAGGAGCGATTCTAACGATGTTAGATTGCGTGGGTGACGCTATCCTAACCACGTTAGATTGTCCATGGACCGAGCGACGACAGTTCCGCAAGACACACGAGAGGCAGACACAGTGGGGCGTAGACCGGCCGAGGTGGCGAGCAGGGCACCCGTGAGCCGGGAGCGGACATTGGAGGTCGCGCTGGCGCTGGCGGACAGCGAGGGAATCCAGGCGGTCACCATGCGCAGAGTCGCACGCGAGCTGGGCGTCGAGGCGGCCTCGCTGTATCACCATGTCGCCGGTAAGGATCAGATCCTGGACGGGCTGGTTGACGCCGTCGCCGCGGAGATCGAGTCCCCAAAGTCGAGCGGGGACTGGCGGGAGGCAATCAGCCAGCGGGCACACCACACGCGTGCGGGCCTGCGCCGCCACCCCTGGGCGGTGAGCTTGATGGCTTCCAGGACGAGCCCGGGGCCGGCGACCCTGCGGCTCTTGGAAACCGGGGTCCGGTGCTTCCGTGAGGGCGGTTTCTCGGTCCCCTCGGCTGCTCATGCGGTCTCGACGGTTGACAGCTACGTGCACGGTTTCGTGTTGCAAGAGGTCAACCTGCCCTTCCGCAACGAGTCGGAACTGGCGGCCATGACCGGGGCCATCGTCGAGGCGTTCCCGGCTTCCGAGTTCCCCTACCTCTTCGAGATGACTGTCGAGCACGTCCTTCAGCCGGGCTACGCCTACGGCAACGAGTTCGACTCCGGACTGACCGTCGTACTCAACGGTGTCGCCGGGTTGCTCGAGCCGTAGGGCGAACCACCACTGTGCGCAACCCTTTTCTCGCCCGCGCGCACGTGCTGGTTTGTCCGCTGCTCCCCGGGTCACGCGAGGTTCCGGGGCATCGCGCCGTAGTCGGGTCGGGCGAGATCGGAGACGACGACTTCCGGAGCTATTTCGTGATCCAAAGCCCCGAAATGCTCCAGCGCTACGAACGCTACGTCGCCTCCTCAGCCGCTCTAGTGGACGACGCAGCGTTTGAGCGATTCGGCCAGAGTTGGGAGTTCGCCCCCGATAGGGGGCCGGCGTACGCAGGTCCCACGCTGATCGTGGCGGGCCGGTTGGACTCGACGGTCGGATATGCGGCCGCTGTGGACCTCCTCGACCACTACCAGCACGCCTCGCTCGCAGTGATCGACAACGCTGGGCACGCGCTGCCCCAGGAGCAGCCGGGCCCGCTGTGCGCGCTGGTCGCCGAGTGGCTCGCCCGCGTCGAGCAATCGAGCCAAGAGCCGGAAGGGCGCCACGCGATCGCGGCGACCAGGAACGCTGACAGGTGCCGATCCGGGTGGCGACGGGGGTCCTGCCGCTGGGCGGTCACGCTGTCACGGCTGGGCGACCTGGTCGTTCGAACCCCACCACCGTCCACCACAGGCCCCGGTGCCGATACCGGAGCGTCATACCTTGTGCCTCCACGACGGCCACCATCGCGTCGGGACGATGGACGAACCCTCGGAAGTCGTTGCGTCGAAGGCGGCGTATCAGATTGTCGAAGCCGAAACTCAATCGGGTATGAAGGCTCCGCGGCGGATGGGAGAACACCAGCAACTGTCGAGCATGACTGGCTGCCGCAGCAAGCAGCCGCTCGTAGTCGGGATAGCAGCACGCCACGCGGTGGAGCACGACAATATCGGCCGGCTCGACCTCGTCCGGCGCGGTGGCGATGTCGAGGAAGCGACGCGTCACCCGGTTCGCGAGCCCAGATCCCTCCAGGAGCCGAGCGGCTTCCTGCTCGTAGCTGGTCGAGATTTCCAAGTTCGTCGCTGCCCGGGCTCCGCGACGAAGCAGCTCGACGTGCAGCTCGCCTATGCCGCCACCGACCTCCAGGACCGTCGCGTCTTCGATTCCGTGGGCGCTCAGGAAGTCGATCAGCCGGCTGCGGGTCGGGTCCAGGCCGCGCTTGCGATACCGCCGGGCGATCCGGCGCGCGAACCGGTCACCGAAGGTCTGGTCGTAGCTATCGCGGTTGCAGCAGTCCGGCACTCGGCAAGCATCGGTCGCCAAGAGTGTGAAGTCCATGGTGCGCATGGGCCTTCTCGGAAGCGTCACGGACACTCGACGACCTTGGAATCTCTGACCAAGTTCGCGAAGCCACCCGTTACCGCAAGACGCGAACCCACACCGAGACCCTCAATCCAGCCACACAGATGAGCGAGTTCCGTCGCCACACGAGCACCATGGACGTGGTCATCGGAAGCGTGCACGCCGTCACTGAGGACGGCCGGGCAGTCGCGGCGTCATACAGCGGCAGCCAGCTGGCCCCGTACGTGTTCGGCGCCGACCGCGTCATCTGGGTGGTGGGTGCTCAGAAAGTCGTGCCGGACCTAGAGACGGCGCTCGACCGAATCGAGAAGCACAGCCTGCCATTGGAGTCCGAACGCCTCCAGGGGGCGTACGGCATTGCTTCCTGGTCGACGTACGGCCCGTTCGGGCCCTACCCTCGTCCGAACCCTTTAGGTAGCGTCTTCTTCGTGGGTTCGCAGTCGGTGCTCCTCGGCAGCAGCAGCATCCAGACGCTCCAGGACGAGCTGTCGGCGCACCCTGTCTACATCCTGCTGCCCGTGGTCGGCGGCCTGGTCATCGCGATGATCCTGGCCTCGCTGATCAAGGGGCGGATCGGCTGGCTGCTCGTACCGGTCGCGATCGTCGGGGGCCTCATCGGGGGTCACGCCCTGGTGCAGCAGATCGACCCGACCGCGCCGCCGGGGCCGGGGCCGATCGTGTTCCACGTCAACGTGCCGAACCCGTCGATCGGCGGCTGAGCCGCGCGCGGGAATTGCGGGGGAGGGCCGGCGGTTCCCTCGTCATGACAACACCACAGACGATCGGGCTCATCGGAAGCGGACACATCGGCGGCGCGGTCGCGCGGCTGGCGGTGAATGCCGGCTACGACGTGGTGCTCAGCAACCGGCGCGGGCCGGAGTACCTCGCCGACCTGGTCGGAGAGCTCGGCCCGCACGCCACTGCGGCGATCCCCGCCGAGGCGGCGGAGAAGGGCGACATCGTGGTGGTGACGGTCCCGTTCAAGAACTATGCGGACGTCCCGGTCGAGCCGTTGGCCGGCAAGGTCGTGATCGACACCAACAACTACTACCCGCAACGGGACGGGGCCTTCCCCCAGATCGACGACGACTCCACCACCACCAGCGAGCTGCTCCAGGCGCACCTGCCCACCTCGCACGTGGTGAAGGCGTTCAACAACATCGGCTTCGGGCCTCTGGTCGACCTGGCCCGACCGCAGGGCAGCCCCGCGCGGAGCGCGTTGGTGATCGCCGGGGACGACGCCGGCGCCAAGGCGACCGTCACCGAGTTCCTCGACGCGATCGGCTACGACACCGTTGATGCCGGGCCGCTCGCGGAGGGGTGGCGATTCCAGCGCGACACCGCGGCGTACGTCGCCGTGTACGACGCGCCCGACGGCTCGGGGCCCCGCCAGGTCCGCCCCGAGCTGATCACGGAGCTGCTCGGCCAGGCGAAGCGGTACGCCGACATGTGACCCGGCCGGCGAGGGCGGGGTCTAAACCGTTGGCGGGAACCCGCATGGTGGCCGATACGATCGGTGAGCCACGCCGCCCGAAGCGCGGGCGGCCTCGTCGTCGAAGGAGCCTGTCCCGTGTCCGAGATCACCGTCACCGTCACCCACGCCGGAGCGCGTGAGGAGCGGAAGGTGACGGCCGGCACCAAGGCGTGGGAGCTCTTCCGCGACGACGACGAGGTGATCGCCGCTCGGGTCCAGGGGGCGCTGCGCGACCTCGCCCACGAGCTCGCCGACGGCGATGACGTCCAGGCGATTGCCATCGACAGCCCCGACGGGCGCGACATCCTGCGGCACTCGACCGCGCACGTGATGGCGCAGGCGGTCCAGGCGCTCTACCCCGAAGCGAAGCTCGGCATCGGCCCGCCGATCGAGAACGGGTTCTACTACGACTTCGACGTACCCGAGCCGTTCGTGCCCGAGGACCTCGAGAGGATCGAGACCCGGATGCGCAAGATCGTCAAGGAGGGTCAGCGCTTCTCTCGCAGGGCCATCTCCGACGACGACGCCAGGGCCGAACTCGCCGACGAGCCCTACAAGCTCGAGCTGATCGGCCTGAAGGGCGAGGGTGCCGAGGGTGCCGAGGGTGCCTCGGTCGAGGTCGGCGCGGGCGGCCTGACCATCTACGACAACCTCGACCGCGACGGTGAGCGGGCCTGGAAGGACCTGTGTCGAGGCCCGCACCTGCCCACCACGAAGCGGATCCCGGCCTTCAAGCTCATGCGCACCGCCGCGGCCTACTGGCGCGGCGATGAGAAGAACAAGCAGCTCCAGCGCATCTACGGCACCGCGTGGGAGAGCAAGGACGCGCTCGCGGAGTACCTCCACCGGATGGAGGAGGCCGAGCGGCGCGACC
>JBOHDW010000257.1:0-4782 GCA_050700795.1 Nocardioidaceae bacterium
CCTGCAGGAACTCCTTGATCTCGCCGAGCTCCTCGATCGCCTCCTCGCAGCCGGCGACATCCGCGAACGTGGTCTTCGGCATGTCCTTGCTGATCAGCTTCGCTTTTGACTTGGCGAACTGCATCACCCGGCCACCGCCACCCTGGACCTGGCTCATCAAGAAGACGAAGACCAGCACGATCAGCAGGATCGGGCCGAAGGTGGCCAGCAGCGACCAGAGCAGGCTCGGTTGCGGGTTCTGCCCATTGACGGACTTGATCGTGCCGGCCTTCTGGGCCTTGAGCGCCTCGCTGAACAGGGACTGCTGGGTGCCCTGGATCCAGGTCGCGCTGACCTTCTTGCCGTCGTCGAGAGTGGCCCGCATCTGCTGGTCGCCGTCGATGAACAAGATCTGCTTGACCTGCCCCGAGGTGATGTCCTGGGCCATCTCGGAGGTGTCGACCTGGGTGTATCCGCCGTTGGGGCCGAGGTACTGGAAGACGATGAGCACGCCGATAGCCGCCAGCACGATCCACACCCAGGGACCGCGGAAAATTCGTCTTACGTCCATGATCCGGGGACGACGCCCCGACCTCCTCGCGACTCAACCGCCTACGACACTGCTGAAGAACGGCCCAATCTACCCGGGTGTTCCCAGCCCCCAGTGTCCCGCTTGCGGCCGCTCACTCCAACTCGCGCGCCTTCTTGCGAACGGTTCGCAGCAGTCAGGAGTACACGTGCGGCGCCAGCGTGCCGATCGCTCGAAGGTTGCGGTAGCGCTCGTTGTAGTCGAGCCCGTAGCCGACGACGAACTCGTTGGGGATGTCGAAACCGACGTACCTCACGTCAACGGTCATCCGCGAGGCCTCGGGCTTCCGCAGCAACGTCACGATCTCGACCGAGGCGGGGTTGCGGGAGGCGAGGTTGGTGACCAGCCAGGACAGGGTCAGCCCCGTGTCGATGATGTCCTCGACGACGAGCACGTTGCGGCCGTTGATGTCGGTGTCGAGGTCCTTCAGGATCCGGACCACCCCGGATGACTTGGTGCCCGACCCGTACGACGAGACCGCCATCCAGTCCATCTCGACGTGGCGCTTGAAATGACGGGCGAGGTCGGCCATCACCATGACCGCTCCACGCAGCACGCCGACGAGCAGGAGGTCCTTGCCCTCGTAGTCCTGCTCGATCTCCACGGCGAGCTCCGCGAGCCGGGCCTGGATCTGGTCCTCCGTATAGAGGAGCTGGACCAGATCGCCCTCGACGTCCTTCTCGTCCATGGCGGTCAGCCTGCCACAGGAGACCCGGCGCCCCGCTCGCCGGTGTTGCGGAAGCGCAGCTCGCCACCTTCGCGAAAGCCCTGCAGGTGACCCGGGAGGTCGACCCACTGCTGCCCGCGGTACCGCATGACCAGGGCGTCCAGGGCCAGCACGTGGACCCGGAACAGCTCGGTCCCCGGCGCGCCGGCGGCGATCGCGGCGCCCCGGAGCACGCGATGCCGGATCGCGGGCGCCGCCGTTTCCAGCACCGACGTCGCGAAGCCGGTCTCGGTCCGAGCCTCCCGCAGCGCCTCGTCAGCGAGCGCCTCGAGCACGGCAAGGTCCTCCTGCAGCTGTTCGGCGGTCCGGGCCAGCGCGGCGCCGACCCCCGGACCCAGCTCCTCCTCCAGCACGGGCAGCACCCGGTGCCGGACCCGGGCCCGGGTGAACCTGGGGTTGGTGTTGTGCGGGTCCTTCCAGAACTCGATCCCCTCGGCGAGACACGCCGCCTCGGTCTGCCGGCGGGTGAGGCCGAGCAGTGGCCGCCAGAACGGCGGGCGCTCGGCGCGCATGCCGGCAAGCGACCTCGCCCCGGAGCCACGGGTCAGCCCGAGGAGCACCGTCTCGGCCTGGTCGTCGAGGGTGTGTCCGAGCAGGATGACGGAGCCGCCGAACCGGGTCGCGAGCTCCTCCAATGCGACGTAGCGCGCCTCCCGCGCGGCCGCCTCGGGACCGAGCCCGGCACCCCCCACGGTGACCGCCACGGTGGCGGTCTCGTCGGCGCCGAGCCGGACCATCTGCTCCACCACGGCCGCCGCGTGCTCGGCCGATCCGGTCTGGAGCCGGTGGTCCACGGTCACGCCGATGACCGGCCGGGTCGCCGCCCGGGTCTCGAAGACGGTGGCGGTGAGCAGCGCGAGCGAGTCGGCCCCGCCCGAACAGGCGACCAGGACCGGGCCGGTCATGGGTGCTCGGTCGGCCAAGGTACGGCGTACCGCCAGGCGTACGGCCGCGAGCGCCGGGTCGAGCGTCACGCGTCGAGCTGGGGCGGACCGTGGACGCGGGAGAGCCAGAGCTCGGGGTCGAGGATCTCCGCCTTGCTCGGCAGCGTCTCCGGGGAGGTCCAGACCCGGTTGAAACCGACCATCCCGACCCGGTCGACCACGGTGCGGACGAAGGCGGCTCCGTCGCGGTACTGGGCCATCTTCGCCTCCAGCCCGAGCAGCCGACGCAGCAAACGGTCGACGTAGCCGGCACCCTTGCGGCGTTGGTTGAACTTCCGCCGGATCTCGGCCACCGAGGCGATCACTTCGGGGCCGACGCCATCCATCACCACGTCCGCGTGCCCCTCCAGAAGCGACATCACCCCGGTCAGCCGCTCCATGGTCTCCTGCTGCTTGGGCGTCGACAGCAGGTCGATGAGGCTCGCTCCCTCCTCACCGCGTACGACGTCGCCGAGCCGCTTGACGGCCTCACCGAGCAGGGCGGCCATCCGCGACGGGTCCAGGTCGACCTCGCCGACCAACCCCTCGATCTCGGACTGGATGTGGTCGCGCAGCCAGGGGACCGCGGTGAACTGGACGCGGTGGGTCTCTTCGTGGAGGCACACCCACAGCCGGAAGTCCGCCGGGTCGACCCCGAGCTGGCGCTCGACGTCGACGATGTTCGGGGCGACGAGCAGCAGCCGTCCGGCTTCCGGGGCTCCCGATGGCGCCCAGAAGGGATCGAACTGACCGAGCACCTTCGAGGACATGAACCCGAGCAGTGCGCCGACCTCGAGCCCGGTGACCTTGGACCCCACCGCGTCACCTACGCCGGAGGTGCCCTTCCGTTTCGCCCGGAGCCGGTCCGCCAAGGGGGTGATGATCCTGGCGAAGCCGTCGGCGTTCGCCCGGATCCAGCCGGCGCGGTCCACCACCAGGATCGGGGCGGACCGTTCCTGGGCCACCAGGCCGGTGAAGTCACGCACCAGCGGCGTACTCCGCGCGGCGCCGGCCCGCAGCTCGGCGACGACGGACTCGGCCTGATCGCGGTCGATGCTCGGCCCCGGACCGGCCAGCCGGCTCGCGGTGGAGACCGCGAGGTCCCAGTCGATCATCGTGGTCAACGCTGCCATGCCACGACTTTACGGGGTCCGTGGCCGCTCCCCCCGATGCGGAGGGGCTCCTGGTTTTGGGGGTCAGGGGTGGCTGGCGCACCGACAGGCGGCGAGCGCGGCGGCGATGCCATCGAGGGCGTCGCGCGCGTCGAGGGTCTTGGGCACGGACACCCGGTCCGCGACGGCCACGAAGCTCATCACCACACCGTCTCGGGAGGTGACCGTCCCGGCCAACCCGCTGACCCCGGTCAGGGTGCCCGTCTTGGCCCGGACGCGACCCAGCCCCCATGGACTCGCGTCGGCGAACCGGTAGGCCAGCGACCCCGTGAAGCCCGCCACCGGCAGGTCGGTCACCACCGAGCGAAGGGCCGGGGTGGTCGACCCCTTCTGCAGGACGGCCAGGAGGGTCGCCGGCCGCAGCCGGTCGTGGCGCGACAGGCCGCTGCCGTCGTAGATGAGGTCGCCCGCCGTTGGGATCCCGAGCCCACCGAGGGCTCGGCGTACGGCGGCGACACCCGCGACGAACGAACCTGGCCTGCCTTGAGCGAGGGCAACCTGGCGAGCCAGTACCTCGGCCGCCTCGTTGTCGCTGGTCTCCAACGTGTGCTGCACGATCTCCTCGAGCGGTGCGCTACGAACGGCGGCAAGGGAGCTCGAACCGGCCGGGGCGGCCGCCGATCGCACCGACCCACGCACGGCCACTCCCGCCTTCGTCAACATGCGTGCGAACCGGGTCGCCGCCGCCCGCGCCGGATCCGGGGACCGGGCCGCATGGCCCGGCGTCACCCGCCCCTCGTCGACCCAGAGCGGCTCGATGGGGCTTACCACGCCGTCAGGGACGTAGCCGCGCGGCCACTGCGGGTCCACCGCCGGCCCGGTGAACAGCGAGACGTCGTACGACAGCCGGACCCGGGTGACCCCCTGGGCCGTCAACGCCCGCGCCGTCGAGCGGGCGAGCGAGGTCAGTTCCGCGACGTGGGCCGGGTACGACGCACCCGGAGCCGCCGGCCGCGCCTCGAGCAACGGGTCGCCGCCGCCGACCAGGGTCACCCGGTCACCGGAGAGCACGGTGGAGGTGGTGAACCGATGGTCCGGGCCGAGAGCCTGGAGCGCCGCCGTCGTGGTGAGCAGCTTCATCGTCGATGCCGGCGTGATCGCTGCCGGGCCGGACGAGAAGACCACCAGCCCGTCCGAGAGCTGCGCGACGTCGAGGGCCACCCTGTGCCCGAGCACGTTCGTGTCGACCAAACCGGCAAGTGCTCGCCGTACGGCGGCCGGGTCGATCGAGCCTGCCGGGGTAGCCGCCGCAACCTCGGCGGCCGGGACCACCGCGGGCAACCGCAGTCCGGCCGCCTTGGCCGCCGGTGCGGGCGCGGCGATGCCGAGCCGGGTCCCCAGGTCCCACTGGTACGACGCCGCGGCGACCGCCAGGACGAGCAGGACCACGCC
>JBOHDW010000258.1:0-5014 GCA_050700795.1 Nocardioidaceae bacterium
GGTCCGAGCCGACGGGAAGCGGTGGTTCTGCCTGCGGTCGGACGGCGACGACTGCGCCGACGGATGCGACCCCGCCGGAACGCCCTACGACGTGTCCTCGCACCGGTTCACCGCCGACGGCGTCATCGACGGGGAGGTGGTCTACCCCAGCCGGGCCGCCCTGCGCGCCACGCTGACCGGCGGCGACCCGGCCGACCGGGAGGCCGTCGGCGCCGCGGCGGAGTGCGTGGTGACTCGACTGCGGCGCAGCAAGCAGCATCCGCTGGGCCCACCGACCCCGGAGGCGTTCGAAGCGATCGTGGACGCCGAGCTCGAATGGATGCGCCGGCGGGTGGATGCGGTCCTCGAGGACGGTCAGCGGCTCGACGCCGAGGACGCCGGCCGGCTGCTCGGAGGGCTGACCGAAGTGGCGCTGCGCGACGCCGCCTGGTGCGGGATGTCTCGCGCAGACGCTCGTCGCCTGGTGGACCTCTGGCGGGACCTGCTGAGGCGGGCCCCGGATGCGTACGCGGCCCCGGCGGCCGGGGTGCTCGCCTTCGCCGCCTGGCTGGCCGGCGACGGGGCGCTCGCCTGGTGTGCGGTCGACCGGTGTCACGAGATCGAGCCCGAGAACACCCTGGCCGCACTGGTCGGCGCGACCCTGACGGGGGCCGTCCCGCCCTCCACCTGGGAGGCCTGGGCCGGCTGAACGCGTCCCGCGGCCCTGGGCAGGACCGCGAGATGACCCTACGCTCGGGCCATGGGCCAGGAGGTCGAGCAGCAGGAGTTCACCCGCGAGGACCGGACGCGCTACCGCGAGAAGGTCCGCCGGTGCCTCGACGTCTTCGCCCGGATGCTCGGCGAGGCTGCGTTCGATGCCGCGGCTCCCATGACCGGCCTGGAGATCGAGCTCAACCTCGTCGACGAGCGCGGGGATCCGGCCCTGAAGAACGTCGAGGCGCTGGAGGCGATCGCGGACCCGGACTTCCAGACCGAGCTGGGCCAGTTCAACCTCGAGATCAACGTCGCCCCGAAACAGCTGCGGGACCGCGGCTTCACCGCCTTCGAGGACGAGGTGCGCGCCAGCCTCAACCGGGCGGAGGCCAAGGCGTCCGAGGTCGGCGCCCATATGGTGATGATCGGCATCCTGCCGACCCTGTCGGCGGGCCACATGAACCCCGAGTCGTTGAGCTCCAACCCCCGCTATCGGCTCATCAACGACCAGATCCTGGCCGCCCGCGGTGAGGACATCGTCATCGACATCACCGGCACCGAGCGGCTCCGCACCACCGCGGACTCGATCGTCCCGGAGGCAGCCTGCACGAGCACCCAGCTGCACATCCAGGTGAGTCCCGAGGACTTCTCGAGGTACTGGAACGCCTCCCAGGCCATCGCGTCGGTCCAGCTGGCCCTCGGTGCGAACTCACCCTTCCTGCTCGGGCGGGAGCTGTGGTCCGAGACCCGGATCGCCCTCTTCGAGCAGGCCACCGACACCCGAAGCGAAGAGCTCAAGACCCAAGGTGTCCGCCCGCGAGTCTGGTTCGGCGAACGGTGGATCACCTCGATCTTCGACCTCTTCGAGGAGAACGTGCGGTTCTTCCCGGCCCTGTTGCCGATCCTCGACGAGGAGGATCCCGTCGAGGCGTTCGACGCCGGCCGGACCCCGAGCCTCGCCGAGCTCAGGCTGCATAACGGCACCGTCTACCGCTGGAACCGGCCGGTGTACGACGTTGTCGACGGCAGGCCGCACCTGCGGGTCGAGAACCGGGTCCTGCCGGCCGGCCCGACCGTCGTGGACACGATGGCGAACGCGGCGTTCTACTTCGGCGTGGTCCGGGCCCTGGTCGAGGACGAGCGGCCGCTGTGGTCGCAGATGACGTTCAGCGCGGCCGAGGAGAACTTCCACGCCGCCTCCCAACGCGGCATCGAGGCCGAGCTCTACTGGCCGGGGCTTGGCGGGGTGCCCGCCACCGAGCTCGTGGTCCGGCGGCTGCTTCCGCGAGCCTACGAGGGGCTCGACGCATGGGGGGTTCAGCCCGAGGAACGAGACCGGCTGCTCGGCATCATCGAACGGCGCTGCCTGGCCCAGCAGAACGGCGCGTCGTGGTTCGCGGCCAAGGTCCACCAGAGCGCATCGGTGTCCGACGAGGACAGGCTGGGGACGTTGCGCACCGTGCTCAACGAGTACCGCGACCACATGCACGGCAACACGCCGGTCCACGAGTGGCCCGTCGGCTGACGCTCAAAGACGCAGCCGTCGCCAGTGCCTGGAGGCGCCGCCGCGCACGTCCAGCCAGCCGTAGCGGGTGACGGCGTAGAACGCGCCCAGCACCCGGTCGCGCCCGGTGAAAGCCGCCTCGACCGCCGCCAGCCACTCGAGGTCCTCGTCGTGCAGGGCGGGTACGCCGGGGCGCACCAGCCACGCCGTGGTCCACGTCGGCGCCGCCGCGTCCAACAAGGTGTCGGCGACGTCGACTCGCAGTCCATGGTCGAAGCGGGGGAGCTCCTGGGTCCGCACCACGAAGGAGTCTCGAGGTGCGTCGCCGAGGGTGCCGACGAACAGCTGCATGTCGAACACCCGGCGCGACTCGCGTCGGCGCAGCATCCCCACCTCACCGCGGAGGAGGGCCGCGGTCTCGGGCGCGGCGGCGACGGGGTGGTGATCGGGCATGAGGCCCAGCCTGCCCGCTGTCGCCCGAGTGTGCTCGCGGTCGTCCACAGGCTGCGCCGCCTCGCGGCTGCGGTACGGTCACGAGGTGAGCACCATCGTGGTGGGATACATCCCCAAGGCGGAGGGTCGGGCGGCGCTACGGAGGGCGGCCGAGGAGGCGAAGCTGCGGGGGGCTCGCCTGGTGGTGGTGAACTCGCATCGGGGTGGCGCGGACGACAGTCCCACCGACTCGGAGACCGCCCTCGACGAGGTGGCCGACCAGCTGGCGGACGCGGGGATCGAGCACGAGGTGCGCCAGCTCGTCCGTGGGCTCGACCCGGCAGAGGATCTGGTGAGCGTCGCCGAGGAGGTGGCCGCTGACTTCATCGTGATCGGTCTTCGAAGGCGTTCGCCGGTGGGGAAGCTGATCCTCGGCAGCAACGCCCAGCGGGTGCTGCTCGATGCGCCCTGCCCGGTCCTGGCCGTCAAGGCCGACTCATTGGGCCGTCTCGTAGGGTCGGCCAGATGACCCTTCGGATCGCCCAGGACCGCGCCGCCGACAAGGTGCTCGAAGAGAGCCCTTTCGCGGTGCTGACCGGCATGCTGCTCGACCAGCAGTTCCCGATGGAACGGGCGTTCGCCGGGCCGGCGAAGCTCCTGGAGCGATTTGGCACCCTGGATCCCGCAGCGATCGCGGCCGCGGACCCCGAGGCGTTCGCCGCGCTGTGCGGCACGCCACCGGCCGTCCATCGGTTCCCGGGTGCGATGGCCGCTCGCATCCAGCAGCTGGCCACCCTTGTGACCGAGGAGTACGACGGCCATGCGGAGCGGCTGTGGGAGACCGCGGGGACCGGCGCCGAGCTGGTCGCCCGGCTCCAGCGGCTGCCGGGGTTCGGCCGCCAGAAGGCTCAGATCTTCACCGCGTTGGTCGGCAAGCAGCTCGGGGTCCGACCGCCGGGCTGGGAGTCAGCAGCCGGCGCCTACGCCGAGTCGGGGTCGTTCCGGTCGGTCGCCGACGTGGTCGACGCGTCATCACTGGAGAGGGTCCGCTCGTTCAAGAGGCAGGCCAAGGCCGCGGCACGCCCGAAGGGGTGAGCCGAGGCCGACCGAACGCCGAGGTTTGGCTTGGCTTGCTCCCGGGACATGACACAATGGGGACGCGGCTCTTGACGTGTACGGGCCTTGCCGCGCCCATCATCCGTTTTGACGAGAGGTAGTTCGTGTCGCCGAGCACGTCCCGCAACCTTCCCGCCGACGTCCTTGACGGTCCCGAGACCGCGGCCACCGCCGTCGCCAAGACCCCGCGCAAGCGGGTCGTCGCGGCCGCGTCGGCTCGTTCGTCGGTGCAGGCGAGGACCACGAAGACCACGAAGAACACCAACTCCACCGCGGCCAAGACCCAGACCAGGTCGAGCGCAGCCAAGAGCCCGGCGAAGGGCCCGGCCAAGAGTGCGGCCAAGAGTGCGGCGAAGAGTGCGGCGAAGAGCCCCGCGAAGCCCGCGGCGAAGAGCCCGGCCAAGGGCGCCGCGAAGAAGGCGCCCGCGACGCTCGCTGCCAAGAAGGCGCCCGCCAAGACGCCCGGCGCCAAGAAGGCGCCCGCCAAGACGCCCGCCAAGAAGGCGCCGGCACGGAGCACCGGTCGCGAGGCCGTCGACAAGGTCGAAGGGGTCGACGTGGTGGTGGCCACCAACGGCGCCGAGCCTCGAGTCGGCCCGGACGGCACCAAGATTCTGCCGGACGTCCCGGACGACCAGTTCGAGTCGGACGTGGCGAACGACCCGTCGCTCGCCGACGACGAGAAGGACGCCACCTTCGTGGTCTCCACCGCCGACGACACCGACGAGCCCGAGCAGCAGGTGATGGTGGCCGGCGCGACCGCCGACCCGGTCAAGGACTACCTGAAGCAGATCGGCAAGGTGCCGCTGCTCAACGCCGAGATGGAGGTCGAGCTCGCCAAGCGGATCGAGGCGGGGCTGTTCTCGGACGAGAAGCTCGCCAAGGGCGGCAAGGTCTCGGTGAAGCTGCTCGACGAGCTCGAGTGGATCGCCGACGACGGGCGCCGGGCGAAGAACCATCTGCTCGAGGCGAATCTGCGGCTCGTGGTCTCCCTTGCGAAGCGCTACACCGGACGCGGGATGCTCTTCCTCGACCTCATCCAGGAGGGGAACCTCGGGCTGATCCGCGCGGTCGAGAAGTTCGACTACACGAAGGGCTACAAGTTCTCCACCTACGCCACCTGGTGGATCCGGCAGGCGATCACGCGCGCCCTGGCCGACCAGGCCCGCACCATCCGCATCCCCGTGCACATGGTCGAAGTCATCAACAAGCTGGGTCGCATCCAGCGTGAGCTGTTGCAGGACCTGGGCCGCGAGCCGACGCCGGAAG